>JAYVXQ010000361.1:0-4103 GCA_043785025.1 Acetobacteraceae bacterium | reverse complement strand
AGGCAGATGTGCTGAACGGCGGTTTCACCGTCACCAATGGCGGACCCTTCATCAACCGTGGCTTCGCGGGCGTGGCGTCATTGGCCGCCGGCGGCGCGACGACGGCCGGCACGGTCACGCTGGACACCAGCCAACCCGGCCTGTTTTCCGAAACCATCGTGCTGCATCCCCGCGGCGCAAACGCCTCCGGCTTCGATCAGGCGCTGCCCGACCAGACCGTCACCGTCAACGCCCTGGTCATGCCCAGAGGCGCCGTCGCGGGCGATCCGCATCTGATGACCTTCGGCGGCCTCGCTTACGACTTCCAGGCGGCCGGCGAGTTCACGTTGGTTCGCGGTCAAACCCCCGGCGATCCTTTCGAGGTGCAGATCCGCACCGCCGCCGACGCCGCCAATCACCACGTCAGCGTCACCACGGACGTCGCCGCGCGGGTCGGTGAGGACGTGATCGCTTTTTCCCTCGACGGCAGCCTGACCGTGAACGGCGTGGCGATCGGCGTGGATCATGTCCACCCGAGCGTCGGATTGAGCGGCGGCGCCATCCAGTTCATCTCCGCCACGGAACAAAAAATCATTTGGAACAGTGGCGAAACGCTGAGTCTGAGAAACGCCGGCGACTATTTCGATCTCGCCACCACCCTGGGCCCGCGCGATTTCCTTGGCTCCGTCACCGGACTTCTGGGCACCGGCGGGCCAGGCCTGACACTGGCGGACGGATCGACGCTGGTCGCGCCCTATGACGCGGCAACCTTGTTGGGCGTTTACGCCGACGCGTGGCGGGTGGGACAAGGCGCGTCCCTGTTCGGCGGCGGCGGCAATAACGCGATGGCATGGGCTGGACGAGAATAAATCCGATTTGCGAAGGCGGGCGAACCGTCCCAGGATGGCCGGGATCAACCAAGGCCGCGCCCCATGCCGTTCGATTCTCAGCGCATCCATGAGGTTCCCGACGACCTGCTGGCCGCCATCGATTATTGTTACGAGCAAGGCTGGACCGACGGACTTCCGGTGATCCCGCCGGTGATCGAGCGGGTGCACGCCACTCTGGCGTCTGAGGGACGCCCGCCCGAGACGGTGATCGCCACCCATCCCGCGACCGGACTGGAACTCACATTGCACGCCGCCGCCGTCAACGCGGTGATGGCCGGGTGCCTGCCCGATTATTTCCCGGTGCTGGTGGCGGCGTTCGAGGCGATGGACAAGCCTGGGTTCAACTTCCACGGCTCCACCGCCAGCACCGGGGGCTCCGCGCCTTTGCTGATCGTCAGCGGACCGGTCGCCGAGGACATCGGCATGAACGCGGATGTCAATCTGTTCGGGCCCGGCAATCGGGCGAACGCGACGATCGGGCGCGCGACACGGTTGATTTTGCGCAACGTGTTTCAGATGATTCCCGGCGTGTCCGATAAATCGACGCAGGGCAATCCAGGCAAGTACAGCTTCTGCATCGCCGAGCGGGCGCGCGGTAATCCCTGGCCATTGTTGTGCGAAACGCAAGATTATCCAACGGGCGTGTCGAGTGTCACCGTGTTCGCCGCCGGCGGATTCTGCAACGTCGAAAACCATGGCGGCAACACGCCGCAACAGATCCTGACCTCGGTCGCCGACGCGATGGCGAACGAAGGCTGCATCACCCTGGGCCAGAGCGTCGTGATCCTCTCGCCCGAGCACATGCGCATCGTCGCCGACGCCGGCTGGCGGCGCGAGGACGCGCAGGCGTTTTTGTTCGCGTACGCGAAACGATCGGTTGAGGCCATGCGCCGGGCCGGCAAATATCGCGACAGCGAATACGACCGCCAGCACGATGGCGCGGCACACGCGCTGATCGCGCCTGGATTCATGCATCGCGGCCTGTCGCCCGAGGATATCCTGATCACCATGGGTGGCGGCGACGCGGGCGGTCATTCCTGCTTCATTCCGTCCTGGAGCCGGGGCCGCGGATCGATCCTGCAACATAAACCGATCGGCGTCTGCATCGATTGCGATTGAACGAAAAAGGAGGGGAACCACATGCGACTTTACGATCCCACATCGTCCGGGCCCGAGCGAAGCCTGTTCCGCGCAGCCGCTTTGTCCGCGCTGGAGGGCAGGCGCATCGGCATCCTGGAAAACAACAAGCTGAACGCCGAAACCATGCTGCGCCAGGTCGCGGACCTGTTCGTCGCGCGCCACGGCTGTGTCATCGTC
Organism: Acetobacteraceae bacterium; assembly: GCA_043785025.1. Lineage (GTDB taxonomy): Bacteria > Pseudomonadota > Alphaproteobacteria > Acetobacterales > Acetobacteraceae > Rhodopila. Next base: position 1,917 of record JAYVXQ010000361.1, on the reverse strand, counting down.
GACGTGTATCGCAAATCCAACGCCTCCGCACCCGCGCCCGCCGCGATCCTCGCGCACGCCGCGGCCGAGGTAGATTTCCTGATCACCGGGCTCGGCGATTGAGGCTCATGCTCGACGTGCAGTTTGCATGACGGCATCAGTTTCGAACAACTTGGCAAACGCGCGGTGGTGCTGTGCACGGAACCGTTCGAGGTAACGGCGCGCAACATCGCCAGGATCATGGGACTTCCGGGTTATCCTTTCCTGATGGTGAAGCACCCGATCGGCAGTTGCGGGCTGGTGGAGTTACAGGAGCGGGCGGAGGTCGCGTATCGCCAGGCGCTGCCGATTTTACTGGCGGAATGAAAGCGGGTGTTCGCGTGATAATGACCTGGCTCGCCGCCGTCATAGTTGCGAAACCAGAACTAAATTCGCAATGAAAGATTATGGCATGCGGCCCGCCTGGGTGATTTCAACCAACGACGCAAACGGATGAGCCTGGCCGCGCTGACCAGCCGCCGCGGCGTCGTCGTCTCCACGCTCGGGATCACGCAAACCTTGGCCTGGGGCTCGACCTATTATCTGACGGCGGTATTCGCCGATCCGGTCTCAGACGCGTTGGGCCTGCCGCGCGTGTGGTTCTTCGGCGCGTTTTCCGCCGCGTTGCTGCTGTCCGGTTTGATGGGTCCGCTCGCCGGACGGATGATCGACCGCCACGGCGGGCGCGACGTGCTGGCCGCCACCAACGTCGTCTTCGCCCTGGGTTTGGTGCTGCTGGCCTCCGCCTCGAACCCCGCCACCCTCGTCGTCGCATGGGCCGTACTGGGCTTGGGAATGGGCTTCGGCCTGTACGAGGCCGCGTTCGCCACGGTCGCGGGCCTTTATGGCCGTGATGCGCGAAACGCCATTACCGGCATCACGCTTTACGCGGGGTTCGCCAGCACGGTCGGCTGGCCCGCCAGCGCTCTGTTCATCGACGTGTTCGGTTGGCGCGGCGCCTGCCTCGCATGGGCTGCCCTGCATATCCTGGTCGGGCTGCCGATGAACCGCTTTCTGGTGCCGAAATCGCGGCCGCCGCCCGCCGGGAAAACGACCGACACCCTGGCGGCGTCCGGCGTGCCGTGGACCATGGTCGTGCTGGCCTGCGTGTTCGGCGCGACGTGGTTCGTCTCCACCGCCATGGCCTCGCATTTGCCGCGGTTGCTGGAGGCCATGGGATCGACCCCGGCGATCGCGATTTTTTCCGCGTCACTGGTGGGGCCCGCGCAGGTCGCCGCGCGGCTGATCGAGTTCACCCTGCTGCGCCGACTATCGCCGATGATCGCCGCGCGCCTCGCCACGGGTCTGCATCCCATCGGCGCGATATCGCTGGCGGTGTTCGGGCCGGTGGCGGCGATCCCGTTCGTGCTGTTGCATGGCGGCGGGAACGGCATGCTGACGATCGCGCGCGGGACGCTGCCGCTCGCGCTGTTTGGGCCCAGTGGTTACGGGTTAAGAACGGGTCTGCTGGCGGCGCCGGCGCGTATTCTGCAGGGCGGGGCGCCGCTGTTGTTCGGGCTGGTGCTGGATCGGGGAGGGCCGTTATCGGCGTTGATGCTGTCGGGCGCGTTGACCGGCTTGTCGTTCCTGGCGCTGTTCGCGGTCAGCGCGTCGGCGCCCGCGAGGACCGTGGTGGACGATGCGTGACGGGGAAAGGCGAGGGTGGAGTATGTCCAGGTGCCCAAAAGAATCCGTAACTGCCCGGGTCACCTGACCGAGGTCAGATGACCCGGGCAGTTTTGGCGCATAATTTTATGTTGGAATCCCCGTTTGGAATCGCGATCGATGCGATTTTTATTTCGGGTATACCCGGATCTCTCCGAAATCCGGGTATCCTTTTGGTTTTGCGCCCGCCGCCACACCAACCCTGGGCGCGTATACCCGGATTTCTCCGAAACC
>JAYVXQ010000360.1:0-4103 GCA_043785025.1 Acetobacteraceae bacterium | reverse complement strand
CAATTCCCCGCCAGAGCGTTCAACCGCCGGCTGATCTCACGCAACATCCGATCGCCCGCGTCATGGCCCAACGTGTCATTGACGGTTTTAAATCCGTCCAGATCCAGCCAGATCACGCCGAACCGACCGGTGCCGGGTTGGTTGCACATCTCCCCCAACCGCTCCGTCAGTAGCGTCCGGTTGGCGAGGCCGGTCAACGGATCGTGATGCGCCATGTGACGGATCCGCGCATCCGCGATCCGCCGCTCGGTGACATCGGTAAAGGTTCGCACCAAACCGCCATCCGGCAGATGCTGGCTGAAGGTTTCGATGATGCGTCCGCTCCGGTGCAAAGCACCGTGTCCGGGCTCCGTTCCGCCGTCGATCTCGTCCCGCTTTAACAGCCCCAGATTGAACGCCTCCCTCCGCGGTCTCTCTCTGTTGGGATCTAACAGATCCCGCGGTAAATCGAGCAAGGTCACCGCGCGCTGATTGATGACCGGGATCCGCCCGCGCGCGTCGATCATCACGATGCCCTGGCTAATGTTCTCCAGCGTCAACACCAGCGCCCGCCGCGACGCCGCCGAGCGTAAACGTTGCTCGATCCAAACCGCCCCCAACAACAGAATGATGATCGTCGCCGCGCCGCCCAATTCCAGGGCGCGCCGGTATAACGGCTGAAACTGACGGAAAATTCGTTCGTCATCGTAACCGACCAGCACCACCAGAGGAAACTGTTCCAACCGCCGGAAACTGACGGCCCGCCGCTGCCCATCCCAGGGCGCGATCGCGGTGAAATGTCCGTCCAGCCGCGACAACGCCGGCGCGAAATCCGGCGTTCGCCGCAAATCGCTTCCAATCACGTCCTCGCGCATCGGCCCAACGCCGCGCACGATCCCATCCAAACCCGCCAGAATCACGAAACCGCCGCCGGAGTCGATCGATTCATAGAACCGCGACATATCCTCGCAGCCCACGGATTCCACGACGATCCCATTGAACGCGCCGATTTTGTCGAACACCTTGCGGGTGAACTGCACCGCGCATTTGTTCGTGACGCGGCCTATCGTCGGCGCGCTGATATACAGCACGTCATTCTCGGGATCCAATTGCGCGATGAAATGCGCCCGGTCGGCGATGTTGACGCGCCGCCCGTTCATCGGCACCGAGGTTTGCACCGCCAGCCCGTCGCGATCGACGACCCCCATCTGGATTGTCATATGATCCGGCGACGACCGGCTGCCCATCCACGCCGGCAGGTCGAAGTCAGAGCCCAATTCGGTGATACTGGTCCGCACCGACAGCAATTCCCGGTCGATGACGGTGCTGATGCGCTGACTGCTCTCGGCGAACGCCCGCGCCAATGTCGTGGTCTGCTGCATGGCGGAATCCATCGCGGTCTGCCGCGCCTGCCAGACCGCGAAATACACCGCCCCCCAGATCACCGCGACACAGGACAAAACCGCGAGCATCTCCGGCACCAGAAGCAGCACCGGCCGCTTCTTTCGCGCCACCCGCGGGGTCACGTCGCCGTGACCCGGTGCCATCATACCATCCATGTCGGCTCTCACGCCTGTATGGAGGCGGAGTGTCAGCCGAAATGGTTAACCATCCATGAAGATGACACAGAAGAAACCCAGGGGGCGAAATGCGAGCGTGATCGGAGCCGTGACGGTTCACACCCGTTCCAGGATCGACAACCCCCTGTTCCGGTCGATGAAATAAATCAACCGGCGGCGATCGACGCCTCCCGCTGTCAGTTCGGCGGCAGCTTGCGCGCAACACCGAACCCAGCCAACGGCCACGCGTGGACATCGGGTTGGGTCCACCCCATAGTCAGAGAATGCGCCAGGTAACCCTGATCTCGCTGCTGTTCCTGGCGGGCTGCGCCGCCGATCCCGCCGCTTTGGGCATCACCGGCGCGACCGCCCAACCGCCGCCGCCCGCGGACCCGGGGGAGGCGCAAACCGGTACCGCCGGCGCGCCCGCCACCGGCACGCAGTACGCGTCCAGTTTGGGACCGAATACGGGGTCAGGACGGTTTTGGGGGTATAATTAGGCGGGGATCCGATCAGGCGCCGTGTCCTGATCGGATGCAACGATTTCAGGCCGACAGCGCCTGAGGCTCTGTCCGCTCCCGCTTCACCAGCAGCTTGTTCAGCGCATGCACATAGGCCCGCGCCGAGGCGACGATCGTGTCCGTATCCGCCCCCTGCCCATCCACCATCTTCCCATTCTCCTCCAATCGCACCGTCGTCTTCGCCTGGGCGTCGGTACCCTCGGTGATGGCTCCGATCGAGAACAGCACCAGGTTGGCGGTATGCGGGAAAATCGCCTGGATCGCTTTGAACGTCGCGTCCACCGGGCCGTCGCCCTCGGCGATGCCTGATTGCACGACACCGTCGATGGACAGTTCCAGCTCGGCCCGCGGCGTGCGTTTGGACCCGGTCACGACGTCCAGCGAAACGAATTTGATCCGATCGTGATCGCGCATCACCTCATCGTCGACCAGCGCGACCACATCCTCGTCGAACACGACTTTCTTGCGGTCGGCCAGATCCTTGAACCGGCGGAACGCGTCGTTCAACTGATTGTCGCCGATCTTATAGCCCAGAGTATTCAACTTATCGCGGAACGCGGCACGGCCGGAATGCTTGCCCAGTACCAACGAATTTTTGGCCCAACCGACCGACTCCGGTGTCATGATCTCATACGTCGCGGCGTTCTTCAGCACGCCGTCCTGATGGATCCCCGCCTCATGCGCGAAGGCGTTGCGGCCGACGATCGCCTTGTTCGGCTGCACGTCGAACCCCGTGACCGTCGCCAGCAACTTCGACAGCCGCAGCAAATGCGTGGTCTTGATGTTGTTGCTGTAAGGCATGACATCCTGACGGGTGCGGATCGCCATCACGATCTCCTCCAGCGACGCGTTGCCCGCGCGCTCGCCGATGCCATTGATCGTCGTCTCGATCTGCCGCGCCCCCGCGCGCACCGCCGCCAGAGTATTCGCCACCCCCATACCCAGATCGTTATGATTATGCGTCGACAGGATGACGTTTTCGATCCCGGGAACCGTGTTCCGGATATGGGCGTACATCTTCTCCATATCCTCCGGCATCGCGTAACCGACGGTATCCGGCAGATTGATCGTCGTCGCTCCCGCTTTAATCGCCGCCTCGACGCAGCGGGCCAGGAAATCGAACTCCGAGCGGGTCGCGTCCTCGGCCGACCATTCCACGTCCTCGGCGTGCTGGCGCGCCAGCTTGATTGATTCCACGGTGGCCGCGATCACCTCATCGGGCGTCAGGCGCAATTTTTCCCGCATATGCAGATCCGACGTCGCGATCACGATATGAATTCGCTTGCGCTTCGCCGATCTCAGGGCGTTGGCGGCGGCCATGACATCCTGCGCGCCGGCCCGTGCCAGGCTGGCCAGCACCGGCGTATCCGCCCGCTGCCCGATCGTCTCAGCGATGGTCTTTACACTCTCGAAATCGCCCGGGGAGGCGATGGCGAACCCGGCCTCGATCACATCGACGCCCAACTCGGTCAGCGCCTCCGCCATGCGGATTTTCTCGTTCAGGTTCATCGAGAACCCCGGGGATTGCTCGCCGTCGCGCAAGGTCGTGTCGAAGATGATGACACGGCCCGCGTCCAGCGTGCCGAAGCTGGGGTGTTGAATGGTCATGGTCTGGTCGCTCCTGGAATATGATCGCACGGCTTGCCGCAGGTTCCCCTGAGCGATGCCGGCGGTACTCAACCCGGCGAGGCGCTCAGGGGTGAGTAAGTCGAAGGAGGAGAATGGACAGCCGCGTCGGTTCACACGCGGATGCGTGGACAGGCAGGCCAAACGGGCGCGCGGCGCGGGTCATTTGGGGGATATAGCGGGGGAGCGGCGGAGAGGCAAGCTGGACATGACCTCCGTCACCGGTATCATTTAAAAGACTGACACATCCGGCGCGCGGCGGCGACGCTTACCTCGAGCATTTTCTGATCTAATGGTGGCTCGTAATCGACCGGGAGTATCCGTAATTCTGTGTGCGGGGCATAACCAACGCCAAGGAGGCGTATTATGCCAAGCCGAATCAAAAAACTTGACCGTGCCTTATCCCGGCAACCTTCGA
>JAYVXQ010000359.1:0-34445 GCA_043785025.1 Acetobacteraceae bacterium | reverse complement strand
CCGACCTCTTTCGAGACCGCCCGCCGCGTCAGCAAATGCTCGGCGCCATACGTCTCCGGCGTTTCCGACAGAATGACCGAACCGCCGTGGCGCACGACCAGATCGGACGCGTAACCAAGCGCCGGGTTGGCGGATACTCCGGAATACCCATCGGAGCCACCGCATTGCAAGGCCACGGTCAACGCGCTGACGGGCACGGTTTCGCGGCGCGCCTGATTGGATTCGGCCAACACCTCACGCACGAAATCGATGCCCGCGGCGACGGTTTTGCGCGTGCCGCCAACGGTCTGAATGTCCAACGAGCGCAGGCGTCCCGCCAGCCGTTGCTCTTGCATCAGTCCCCCGATCTGGTTGACCTCGCAGCCCAATCCCAGAACGATGACGTGGGAGAAATTGGGATGGCGGGCATAACCGGCCAACGTCCGGCGCAACACGCGCAACGGCTCATCCTGGGTCATGCCGCAGCCGGTTTTATGGGTCAGCGCGACGACGCCATCGACATGCGGGAAATCGGCCAGCGGGTTATCGCCGGTGAACGGATTTTTCTGGAACATCTTCTCAACGAGGCCCGCGACATGGGCTGAGCAGTTCACGCTGGTGAGGATGCCGATGTAATTGCGCGTGGCGACGCGGCCATCGGGGCGGCGAATGCCCTGAAACGTCAAGGGCGGATCGACGTAATCCGTCGGGGTGGCGTCAACCCCATAGGCGTAATCCTTGGCGAAATCGCCCATCTCGCAGTTATGCACATGGATGTGCTGACCCGATGCGATGGCGGACGACGCGAAGCCGATGATCTGGCCATAGCGGCGGATCGCCTCGCCCGCGGCGATGGGCCGGATCGCGGCTTTATGACCGGCGGGAATGCGTTGCATCGCGGCGGCGTTGTCGACCAAAGCGGCGCCTGGCAGCAACGGCACGCGCGCGATCACGACGTTATCGTCCGGATGCAAACGGATCACGGGGGGTGGGGCCATGGTTTGCTCTCCGATAATGGGGCAGCCCAAATGGGGCAGCCCAAATGGGACAACCCAAATGGGACAACCCAAATGGGACAACACAGGGGACGAGCCGTGGCGCGTCCCCTGATGCCGATCAGGCCGCCGTTGCGCCGCCTTCTTTGCGCGCCTGCGTCACCGCCGCTTTCGCGGCCTGCGCCATCAGACCGGAATCGTTGGCGATCGTGCACAACTGGAAACCCATCTTGATCATGCGCGCGGCATAGGACGCGGTGCCGTTATGGATCCCCGCGAACGCGCCATGCTTTTTGCACGAGGCCAGCAGTTTTTCGTAAATGCCGAGGATCAACGGCTCCTCCCGGTCCAGGATCGGGATCAGGCCAAGCGACAACCCCATGTCGGACGGACCGATATAAATGCCGCTGATGCCGGGCACGCTCAGGATTTCGTCGATGTTATCGATGCCTTCCTGGGTTTCGATCATCGGAATGACCAGGACATTGGCGTTGGCGGTCGATTGATAGGGCGTCGCGGAGCCATAGGCGCCGGCGCGGATCGGGCCGTTACTGCGCTTGCCGATCGGCGGATACAGGCTGGCGTCCGCCAGGGCCTTGGCCTCTTTCGCGTTGTTCACCATCGGGCAAATAATCCCCCAGGCGCCGCCGTCGAGGGCTTTGCCGATGATGCCCGGCTCATTCCATGGCACGCGAACCAACGGCGTGATCGGGTGCTTGTCCATCGCCTGGAAGCACTGCACCATCGATTGATAATCCTGCACGCCGTGCTGCATATCGACGGTGACGCTATCCCAGCCGCAGCCGGCCATCACCTCGGCCGAGAAGCCGGACGGGATCGCCAGCCAGCCATTCACGCAGGCTTTGCCCGCGTCGAGACGGGCCTTTAATGGGTTCGCCATGGAACAATTTCCTCGCTGTCACAACAGCGCCGCACGCTAAGCGCGGGGGGTTCCGGGGTCAACGCGACGGCGGCATTTTCATCCCGCCCCCGCCTACCAGCCTCCGATACCCGATCGTGTCAGGACCGCGCCTGAACCTTCGCGGTGTCGCGCAACCCCACCGTCCGATTGAACACCACCCGACCCGGCGCGCTGTCCCGATCCCGGCAAAAATACCCAAGCCGCTCAAACTGCACGGTCACCCCGACCTGTGCGTCCGCCAACGACGGCTCCAGAAAACACCCTGACAAAACCTCGACCGAACCCGGATTGAGGTCGGCGAACACATCGCCCTCCGCGCCGGGATCGGACCGCGTGAACAGATGATCGTACAAGCGCACCTCCGCCTGAACCGCGTCCGCCGCCGCAACCCAGTGCATCGTCGCCTTCACCTTACGCCCATCCGGCGCGTTGCCGCCTTTCGTCGCCGGATCATACGTGCAACGCACCGCCGTGACCGCCCCGCTGGCATCCCGATCGATCCCCACGCAGGTCACGAAATACCCGTAGCGCAGTCGCACTTCCTGCCCCGGAGACAGCCGGAAAAACTTCTTCGGCGGATGTTCCATGAAATCCTCCGCCTCGATATACAACTCCCGCCCGAAGGTGATCGACCTGGACCCCGCCTCGGGATCGTCGGGATGATTGACCGCCCGCAACGTCTCGGTCTGCCCCTCCGGATAATTCTCGATGATCAGCTTCAACGGCCGCAGCACCGCCATCCGTCGCTGCGCCGCCGGATTAAGAACCTCGCGGATCGCCGCGTCCAGTTGTTGCACATCGACAATGCTATAGGCGCGCGCGACGCCGATGCGGCGAATGAACTCCCGCAACCCCGCGGCCGGCACACCGCGCCGCCGCATCCCCGCCAAGGTCGGCATCCGCGGATCATCCCAGCCGGAGACATGCCCCTCCGACACCAGCCGCGTCAGCATCCGCTTCGACAGCACGGTGTAGGAAATATTCAGCCGCGCGAACTCATACTGACGCGGCCGCGAGGGCACCGGCAGATGCTCCAGAAACCAGTCATACAAAGGACGATGGTCCTCGAACTCCAACGTGCAAACGGAATGCGTGATGTGTTCGATCGCGTCCGACTGGCCATGGGCGAAATCATAGGTGGGATAGATGCGCCAGGCGTCGCCGGTGCGCGGATGATGCGCGTGCAGGATCCGGTACAGCACGGGATCGCGCAAATTCATGTTGCCCGAGGTCATGTCGATCTTCGCCCGCAGCACCCGCGCGCCATTCGGAAACTCTCCCGCGCGCATGCGCCGGAACAGCTCCAGATTTTCCTCAACCGGACGATATCGATCGGGGCTGTTCTGACCGGGCTCGGTCAGCGTCCCGCGTTGGGCGCGCATCGCGTCGGCCGCGGTATCGTCGACATAGGCCAGACCCATGCGGATCAGATGCTCCGCCCATGCGTAAAGCTGCTCGAAATAATCTGACGCGAAGTGCGGACGCTCACCCCAGTCGAACCCGAGCCAGCGCACATCGGCCTGGATCGCGTCGATGAACTCCTGCTCCTCCTTCACCGGGTTGGTGTCGTCGAAGCGCAAATGACAGCGCCCGCCCATCTCGGCGGCGAGCCCGAAATTCAGGCAGATCGACTTGGCGTGACCGATATGCAGGTAGCCATTGGGCTCCGGCGGAAACCGCGTGACGACCCGCGCCACGCGTCCGGACGCGAGGTCGCCTTTGACAATCTCGCGAATAAAATCGCCGCCGCTCTCTGACATACACGCTTCCTGGACTGAGAAGACCTCAGGCGCGGGTCTACCGGTCGCGCAGCTTCGGGTCCAGCGTATCGCGCAGCGCGTCGCCAAACAGGTTGATGCCCAACACCGACAGCATGATCGCCACGCCGGGGAAAATCGCGATCCAGGGCGCGGTGGAGGCATATTCCTCGGCCCCGCCTTGCAGCATCAGCCCCCAGGCCGGCACCGGTTCCTGCACGCCCAAACCGAGATAGGACAACGACGCCTCGGCCAGGATCGCCTGACCGACGAAGGCGGTGATCATGATCAGGAAGGGCGCCATCACATTCGGCACCATATGGCGCAGGATGATCCGCACCGGCCCGAACCCGCAGGCGCGCGCGGCGTCGACATAGGGCACCTCCCGGATCACCAAGGCCGCGGACCGCACCACCCGGGCGCAGCGCGGGATCAGCGGGATGGTGATGGCGGCGATCACGTTATGCACCCCGGTGCCGAAGATCGACACGATCGCCAACGCCAGGATGATCAGCGGAAACGCCATCAAAATGTCGAACAGCCGCTGCATGATCATATCAACCCAGCCACCGAAATAGGCACTGCCGACACCCAAAACCAGGCCGAAGACGCCGCCGACCAAGGCCGAGGACAGGCCGACGATGGACGCCGTCCGCGCCCCGAAAATAATCCGCGACAGCAGATCGCGCCCGAACTGATCGGTGCCCAACCAATGCGCGAAGGACGGCGGCTCGGTCATCGCCGCGAAATCGTTCGCGGTGGCGTCATAGGGTGCCAGAAATTCAGCGAAGATCCCGGTGACGGCGATGATGACCACCAGCGCCAGCCCAAACGTGCCCAAAGGCTGGCGGCGGCAGAACCGCATCGCGCGCGACCACAAAGGCGGGCGGAGATCGATCGCGTCGGGATCGGCGATGGAGACAGACATGAAACGCCCGGTTCAGTTAAAGCGAATGCGCGGATCGAGCCAGCCATACAGCAGATCGACCATGAGGTTGGTGAACACGAAAACAGCCACCGTCAGCATCACCAGCGCCTGGGTTAGCGTGTAATCCTGATTTTGCACGGCCTGGACGAACAGACGGCCGACACCGTTCAGGTTGAACACCTGCTCGGTCACCACCAGGCCGCCGATCAGGAAGGCGAACTCGATCCCGATCAGCGTGACGATCGGCAGCAGCGCGTTCTTCAGCGCGTGGCGGTTGATGATCAACTTGTTGACCAGCCCCTTGGCGCGGGCGGTGCGGATGTAGTCTTCCTTCAGCACCTCCAGCATCGTCGACCGCGTCATTCGCATGCTGACGGCCGCGTAACGATATCCGACCGTGAGGGCGGGCAAAGCGGCCATCGACAGGTTATGGATCGGATCCTTCCACAACGGGACGTAATCGATCGGTGGCATCCACGGCTTGCCGCCGATCCAGTTGGTGATGTCCAGCACCAGCAAAACCGAGACGATGCCCAACCAAAACGACGGTGTGGCGATGCCGCCGATCGCGAACACGCGCACCGCGACATCCAGCCACGTCCCCTGTTTCAACGCCGAGATCGTGCCCAAGGGAATGGCGATCGCGACGGCGACGACGGTGGCGAGGATCGCGATTTCCAGCGAGATCGGCAGCCGCGCGGCGATTTCCGTGATCACCGGCTTGCCAGACCACATCGACGTTCCGAAATCCAACCGCATCGCGCCCCAGATGAACTCCAGAAACTGCACGATCATGGGACGGTCGACACCGATCTCGGCATGGCAATTCGCCAGCGCCCGCGCGTCGAACGAGGCACCGCCCCCGCCCAATCGCACGAGGCAGATGTCGCCCGGGATCGCCCGCATCAACAGGAACACCAGCGCCGCCGCCCCGAACAAGGTCGGGATCGTCAGCAGCACGCGTTTGGTTACATATTGGAACATTATTTATCGAGCCAGATATTCGCGAGATTTTGATTGAGGTAGTGACTGCTACTGATTTTCCAGCCCTTAACATAAGACCGGATTGGCAGCACGCGATAAAACCACAACGTCGGCAATTGATGCGCGCCGATATTGATGACCTGATTCTCATACGCCCGCATCAGCACCCGCGCCTTCACGGGATCGGTTTCGCGCACCATCTTGTTGTAGATGTTTACCTGCGTGGGATCGTCGTGATAGGCGAAATTCTCGGAATTCTGGTCATGCGGCAGATACCGGCCGCTGTCGGCGATCGGGTTCACCACCATCTGGCAATTCGCCTCCATCGCCAAAGCGAAATCCCCGGCCCGCATGCCCTCGATCCAGGGGCCGGTGGGGACGATTTTCTGCGTGACGGTGACACCGATTTTTCGAAACTCATCGACCAGCCAGGTGCCGACGATGACATAGGGTTGATCGACGTTGCGGTTCAGCATCTCGACCGTCAGCCCCTCCGCGCCGGCGTCCTTGATCAGGCGCTTCGCCTCGGCGCGGGATTTCTCGATGTCGGTGGCGAAGCCGGGATAAGCCAGCAATTCGTCGCGCGTGGCGGCGAACTCCGATCCCGGGAAGACGATGCCGCCCACCGTGCGCACGATCGCGATCTTGCTCAGCGCCTTCGCCCCGTTCCACTGATCGACCGCCATGAACAAAGCGCGCCGCACCCGGACATCGTCGAACGGCTTGCGCTTATGGTTCGGCGTGAACACGTTGCCGCAATTCCAGTCGCTTTCCTGCACCGTGATCTGATCGCCGAGTTTCTGCACCAGCTGATCGCGCCCCGGCGGCGACGTGCCGCGGAATTCCAACGCCGCCCGATCCGACAGCACCGCGTCCACCCGCGTTTGTTGTTTCGGCGCGAAAATGGCCTTGAACCCGTCCAGCAACGGCTGTCCCGCGTGATAATAATACGGGTTGCGCACACCGGTGACCGATTGCCCCACCAGATACTCGTCCAATTTGAACGGCCCCGAGCCCAATATATTCCGCTCGTAAAAATGCTGATCCTTCTCAAGAACAGCAGCGGAATAAATAAAAGCCCAGGGATCGACGAGAGCGGGCATGAAGGACAGGGTGGCGAATTTGAGGCGAAAAATCACCGTGCTGGCATCGGGATCCTCGATTTTATCGACCATCAGATAACTGTTCTGACGCGCACTCGCGACTCCGGCGGGCGGAAACACGATGCGCCGCCAGCTCGCCGCGACATCGCGCGCCGTCAGCGGCGACCCATCGGTGAATTTCACCCCCGGCAGTATCTTGAACGTATAGGTCAGGCCGTTATCGGTGGGTTTCGGCATCTCGACGCACAGATCGCATATGAAATCCGTGGTCGAGGATGGGTTGTCCGGATTGACCCGCGCCAAGGTCGAATAAAACGGCGCCGTCGCGTGCAGCACCGCATAGGTCGTTTCCCGATGCCCATCCAAACTCGGCCCGCCATCGGCCGCGATCAAATAGGTCAGGATCCCGCCGCGCTTCGGCGTTTCCTCGGCGGCGACAGCGGGCAAGCCCAATGCAAGCGATAACGACAAAACGGCGAGCGTACGGCGCATGGACCCATTACCTCCGAGACCGGCTCTTGATCGGCCGGTCTTCCGTCGTCTTTACCCCGCCGTCACTGATCCAGCCAGACGGTCGCCAGATCCTGGTTGACGTAATGGCTCGGGCTGATCTTCCAGCCCTTCACATAGGACCGCATCGGCACGATCCGCTCCCACCAGGGCATCATCACCGTGTGCGCCTGCGTATCGAGCACATAGGTCTCGTATTCCCGCATGATGACGCGCTGCTTCACCGGGTCGGGCTCGTGCAGCATCGCCTGATACAAATCGATGACCTTCTGGTCTTCGTAATTACCGAAATTCTCCTCATAGACCGAGCGCGGTAAATATTTTCCGACATCCATCACCGGATTGACCAGACCCTGACAGTTGAAATCGACGGTGACGTCGAAATTCCCCGAGCGGAGCCCGTCGAAGAACGGTCCCGTCGGCAGCACTTTCTGCGTCACCTTCAACCCGATCTTCGCCCACTGATCGATGACCCAGGTGGCGATGTATTTATAGGGTTGATCGACGTTACGATTCTGCAACTCGAACGTCAGCCCTTCCGCCCCCGCTTCCTTCAACAGCCGCCGCGCCTCGGCCCGCGATTTCTCGATATCCGGCCAATATCCCGCGATCTTCTGCAATTCGTCCTTGGTCGCGGCCAGCGGCGAGCCCGGATACACCACACCACCCACCGTGCGCACATTGGCGATCTTCGCCAAGGCCGGCGCGCCGTTCCATTGATCGATCGCCAGCGCCAAAGCGCGCCGCACCCGCGCGTCGTCGAACGGCTTTTTCTTGTGATTGGCGGTGATCATGTTAACGCAATTCCAGTCGCCGGTTTGCACCACGACCTTGTCGCCGAGTTCCTTCATCAACTGATCCCGCGCCGAGGGCGGCAGGCCGCGAAATTCCATTGCCGCGCGATCGGCCCGCATCGCATCGATGATCACCGCCTGTTTCGGCGCGAAGATCGCCGTGAACCCATCCAGATACGGCTGACCCGGCAGATAATAATCCTTGTTCCGCTCGCCCTTCATCGACTGGCCGATCTGATACTCGACGAATTTGAACGCGCCAGAGCCCATCACGTTCTTCTCGTACCAATGCGGATCGCGGTCGAGAATTTCTTTTTTATAAACATAGGCGAACGGATCCGCGAGCGCGGGCAGAAACGCCGTGGTCTCGTATTTCAGTTTGAACACCACGGTTTTCGCGCCGGTCGCGGTGACGCTGTCCACCATGACGAAGTACGGTTTCCGCGCGCTGGAAATCCCCTCGCGCGGATTGATGATCTCTTTCCAACTCGCGGCCACATCGGCCGCTGTCAGCGGCGAACCATCATGCCACTTCACCCCGTCACGGATGGCGAACGTCCAGGTTTTCCCGCCATCGGTGGGTTTCGGCATGGTCGTGCACAGATCGCAGACGAAATCGTCGGGGGACGACGGGTTCATCGGATTGATCCGGATCAGCACGCTATAAAACGGCGCGGTGGCGTGCACCGTGGCATACGTCGTTTCCTTATGCCCATCCAGCGACGGCGGCGCGTCGGCGGGGATCATGAACGTCAACGTCCCGCCCGATTTCGGCGTTTGCGCCGCCGCCGGGGATGCCACGGGGGATGCCACGGGGGATGCCGCCAACAGCGCCACCAAACCCAACCAAATTTTCATATCGATCGACCCCAGAACAGACAATTAACCAGTGACAACATCGCAGGCGACGAAATGGCCGGGACGCAGCTCGCGCGGCACCGGCGCCTGTTCGGCGCAGCGCGCCACCGCCATCGGGCATCGCGGATGAAACACGCAGCCCGAGGGCGGGTTCATCGGGCTTGGCACCTCGCCCTTCACCGGCCGGAAATCGCGGCCATGCTCGATCGCGGGATCGGGCACCGGCACGGCGGCCAGCAGCGCCTGGGTGTATGGATGCAACGGCGTATCGAACAGCGCGTCGCTCGCCGCCATCTCGACGATATGCCCCAGATACATCACCGCCACGCGCTGGCATAAATGCCGCACGACCGACAGATCATGCGCGATGAACAGATAAGTCAGACCGAATTTCGCCCGCAAATCCTCCAGCAGGTTCACCACCTGCGCCTGGATCGACACGTCCAGCGCCGAGACCGGCTCATCACAGACAATGAATTCCGGTTTCATCGCCAAGGCGCGGGCGATGCCGACGCGTTGGCGTTGCCCGCCCGACATTTCGTGTGGATAACGATCGGCGAAATTCGGATTGAGCCCGCATTCCGCCAGCAATTCCCTGACCCGCGCGTCGCGTTTTCTCGCGTCGGGCTCGATACCATGCACATACATCGGTTCGGCGATGATCGCGCCGATTTTCATCCGCGGGTTCAAACTGCTGTAGGGATCCTGGAAAATCACCTGGATGCGCTGGCGCAGGGCGCGCAATTCCGCGCCCTCCAATGTCGCGATATTCACACCATCATAGATGATATCGCCCGAGGTCGGCCGCTCCAGCCGCAAAATACAACGCCCGGTGGTGGTTTTGCCGCAGCCGCTTTCACCCACCAGGCCCATGGTTTCACCGCGCGCGACGGTGAAATCGATGCCGTCGACGGCTTTTACCGCACCCGTGACGCGGCGGCGGATGATGCCCTCGGTCACCGGGAAATGCATGTGCAGATCGCGCACGGTCAATAGTGGTTCGGTCATGCGGCGGCCCTGAAACACGCGGCGAAATGGCCCTCTTTTCCGGCCGGGGTCAGCGCCGGACGCGATAACGCGCATTCGGCGATCGCCATCCGGCAGCGCGGGCGGAACGCGCATCCCGCGTCGAGCCGGGTCAGATCGGGCGGCTGCCCGTCCACCGGTTCCAACCGCGCCTCCCGCGGCCGGTCCAATCGCGGCACCGAGCGTAACAACGCCACCGTGTAGGGATGCCGCGGATCGTGATACACCTCGATCGCCGGTCCGCTTTCGACGATGCGGCCCGCGTACATCACGTTGACCCGGTCGGCATAGCGCGCGACGACGCCCAGATTATGCGTGATGATGATCAGCGCGATGCCGTGATCGCGTGACAGGCCCTTCATCAATTCCAAAATCTGCGCCTGGATCGTGACATCCAGCGCCGTCGTCGGCTCGTCCGCGATGATCAGTTTCGGCCCGCACGCCAGCGCGATCGCGATCATCACCCGCTGGCGCATGCCGCCCGATAATTGATGCGGATATTGTTTCAACCGCCGCGCCGCCTCGGCGATGCCCACCTGCGTCAGCAGTGCCTCGGCGCGTTTCGAAGCCGCCGCGTGATCCATGCCGCGATGCTGTTCCAGCGTTTCGGTGATTTGCCGCCCGATTGTCAGCACCGGATTAAGCGAGGTCATCGGTTCCTGAAACACCATGCCGATTTCGCCGCCGCGAATTTCGCGCATCTGGGGCTCGGTCAGGGTCAGCAGATCGCGTCCGGCGAACATGACGCTGCCGCCGACGATTTTGCCCGGCGGGTCCGGGATCAGGCGCAGGATCGACAGAGCGGTCACGGATTTGCCGGACCCGCTTTCGCCGACCACCGCAACGGTTTCACCGGCCGCGACGTCATAGCTGACGCCATCGACCGCGCGAACGATACCAGCGCCCGTGCGGAACTCGGTCCGCAGGCCGTTAATTTCCAATAGGGATGCCAAGGGTTGAACGTTCTCGCTGTGAAGCCGGTATTTTTGTGAGCGTCCTAGGGGGCGGTTTGAACAGTGTCAACGGCGTGTTGAGGCTTTGCCCCATGCCCCACCGGGAGGCGCTGCCTCCCGGACCTCCGCCAAGGGGCAGCGCCCAGATCCTACCCCCGCGCCCGAACCCGCTCCCGATGCGCCGTATACAACCCGCTCCCAATAATAATCCCCGCCCCCACCACCGTCCAAAAATCGGGCAAACTCCCAAACACCAAAAACCCACCCGCCGTCACCCACGGCAGCTGCGTGTAACTGAACGGCGCCAGCACCGAAGCCGGCGCCAGCCGATGCGCCAACACCACCAGCCACTGACCCGCCGACGACAACACCCCCAACACCAAACACAACCCAAACTGGGCCCAGGTAGGCCAAATCGCCTCGAACGGCATCAACAGCGTCAAAATCCCCGCCCCCACCATCGACGACCAGAAAATCGTCGTCCGCGGTGGATCGGACGCCGAGATCTTGCGCGTGATGATCAACGCCAAAGCCCAACAACTGGCGGACGCCACGCCAAACAACGCCGCTGGATCAAACGCCGAGCCCCCCGGCCGCACCACGATCAACATCCCCACCATGCCGACCAGCACAGCAGACCAGCGGCGCACACCCACCACCTCCCCCAACAAAGGGATCGACAGAATCGTGATCAAAATCGGCGACAGAAAACTGATCGTCGTCGCCTGCGCCATGGTCATCCGCCGGATGCCATACACGAACAACACCGAACTCAACGTCACGCACAGCCCGCGCAGCAATTGCAGTTTCGGATTGCGCGGCCGCAACGCCCGCTCCGGCGCGCCCCAGGCCATCGCCGCCGCCAGGGCGAAAAACAGCACGTAACGGATCCACTGGATCTCGATCACCGGCAGCGACGCCGTGAGATACTTCGACAGAGTGTCCGCCATCGCGAACACCACGCACGCGCCGGTGGTCAGGCCAATGCCGCGCAGCGTCTGATCGGCCATCCCGGTTCCGGAACGACCTCGGTCTTACAGAAACACCGCCATCGCGGTCAGCAACAGCACCATGAAAATCACGGTGCCGACGGTTGCCTTGTTGAAGCCGTCCCAGATGCGCAGCTTCTCAGCCAGGAACGCTTCCTGCGTCTCGGCGCCCCGGAAAACGGTGTTGTGGTCGGCCATGAAACGCCCCGGCGATGAGTTCGCGGGTTTTCTATGGCAAATCCGCCCCGTTCGGCAAGGGGTTCGCGAACGCCGCCGACTCCGCCGCGAAAACCGCGCCCTCCCCCCGGACGAACGCCGCCAAAGCCGCCGGATAAATCAGGTGCTCCTGCGCCAGCACGCGCGCCGCCAGCCCGTCCGCGGTATCCCCCGGCAACACCGGCACCGCCGCCTGTGCGAGGATCGGCCCCTCATCCATCTGCTGGGTTACCTCGTGCACCGTACACCCATGCAACTTCACCCCCGCCGCGATTGCACGCGCGTGCGTATGCAATCCCGGAAACGCGGGCAGCAAACTCGGGTGAATGTTCAACATCCGCCCCCGCCACGCCTCGACCAAAAACGGCGTCAGCAGCCGCATATACCCCGCGAGGCACACGATCTCGACCCCGGCCTCAACGAAAACCGCGTGGATCACCGCCTCATGCTCGGCCCGATCGCCGTGAAACCCCCGATGATCGATCGCGAGCGCCGGAATTCCCGCCGCCTGAGCCCGCATCAGACCCGCGGCGTCCGGCCGGTTCGACACCACGGCCACGATCTCGGCGGGAAACCCAGGATCGCGCGCGGCGCCGATCAACGACAGCAGGTTCGACCCCCGCCCGCTGATCAGGACGCCGACGCGCCGTTTCATGCCATCCAATCCGCCGGTGGCGCGAACACAATCCCTTTCTCGCCCGCCTCGACCACCCCGATCTGGAACACTGTCTCGCCCTCCCGGCGCAGCAGATCCGCCGCCGCCACCGGATCGGACACCACCAGCACCATGCCCAAACCGCAGTTGAACACCCGCGCCATCTCGATGTTGGACACGCCCCCCACTCGCGCCAGCCATTTGAACACCGCCGGCACCGGCCAGGACGGCGTCAGCGCCGCGCCCACGCCGTCGGGCAAAACCCGGGGAATATTCCCTGGCAACCCGCCCCCGGTGATATGCGCCGCCGCCTTCAACAAACCGGCGCGATGCAACGCCAGCAGCGGCCGGACATAAATCCGCGTCGGCGCCATCAACGCCTGACCCAAACGCAAACCGGGAGCGAACGGCGCCTCCGCCTCCCACCCCAACCCGCTGGCCGCGACAATCCGCCGGACCAGCGAAAATCCGTTCGAATGCACCCCCGACCCCGCCAGGCCCAGAAGAACATCCCCCGCCGCGACACCCTTCGGCAGCAACGCGTTCCGCTCCGCCGCGCCCACCGCGAAGCCGCCGAGGTCGTAATCTTCCCCGCCATACATCCCCGGCATTTCCGCCGTCTCGCCGCCCACCAGCGCACACCCCGCCAGCTTGCACCCCTCGGCGATCCCGGCGATCACCGCCGCGGCCTGACCGGCATCCAACTTGCCCGTCGCGAAATAGTCCAAAAAGAACAACGGCTCGGCGCCCAATACCACCAGATCGTTGACGCACATCGCCACCAGATCGATGCCCACCGTGTCATGCAGACGCGTCTCGATCGCGACCCGCAGCTTGGTGCCGACGCCATCGGTGGTGGACACCAGGATCGGGTCGCGAAACCCCGCCGCCTTCAAATCAAACAGCGCGCCGAACCCGCCAAGTCCGCCCATCACGCCCGGACGCGTCGTCGCCCGCGCCAGCGGCTTGATCGCCTCGACCAGAGCTTCCCCCGCGTCGATATCCACGCCCGCGTCGCGATAGGTCAGATGCTCATTGACCCCACGCGCATCCTCACCTCTGGCCATGACAGCCCTCCTTTCGCTAAGTCCAAAAGCGGGACAGAATGCAAACACGCCCAACCCGTGGCGGACAATCAGGGGTGCGGCCTTTTCAACCGATGCCAGACGGAACGCAACACGGAACGCAACACGGAACGCCACGGGGAACCCAACACGGTACGGGTATCGACGCCCGCGCCGCCGCTGCTTTGTTCAACGCGGCGAACGTCATCACATTCGGACGGTTATGCGCCGTGCCGCTGGCGTTCTGGCTGGTGTTGGCGCACCGATTGGACCTCGCGTTCTTCCTGTTCGTGCTCGCGGGATTGTCGGACGCGGTCGATGGCTGGCTGGCGCGCCGCTATGGCGGCAACGCGGTCGGCGCGGTGCTCGATCCGGTGGCCGACAAAGCTTTGCTCGTGACCATGTACGTCACGCTGGCGGTGGTTCAGGTGCTGCCCGACTGGCTCGCCATCCTGGTCGTGTTCCGCGACCTGATGATCGTCGGAGGGGTCATCGTGCTGGCTATCCTCGGCCATCCCGTGGCGATCCAGCCGTTGTATATTTCCAAGGTCAACACCACGCTGCAAATCGTCCTCATCGCCGCGACGCTCTGCCTCACCGGCTTCGACCTCATGGCCCCCTATTTGCTCGTCAGCCTCATCTGGATCGTCGCCGCCTCCACGCTGCTGTCCGGCGCCGCCTATGTCTGGGTCGTGGTCCATGGACGCTGATCGCGACCCCAACCCCGCCAACCTGGACCATGCCAACCTGGACCATGCCAGCCTGGACCACACAAGCCTGAACCTCGCCGCCGCGCCCGCGGGCGGCGACATCGGCTCCCCCGCCCCGTCTCTCGAATTCCAGGCCGCCGGCGGCATCGCCGATCCCCCGCCGCCCGCCACCCGGCCGGCGGGCCAGGCGACCCGCGCCCAACGCCTCGGCCTGATCGGCGGAGTCCTCGTCGCCGGCTGGCTGGCCCTGCAATTATTCGCCTCGGTCCTGACCCCCTTCGTCGCCGCCGCCATACTGGCCTACGCCCTGCATCCGTCCGCGACCCGCCTCACCCGCATGGGCCTCACCCGGGGGGCCGCCGCCGCCACCATGGTGATCACCGCCATCGCCGGCGTCCTGTTATTCGCTTTGCTGCTCTATCCGCTGGTCTTGCTGCAAATCAAACTGCTGGTCACCCGCATCCCGCATTACGCTTTGCTGCTGCAAATTTGGGCTTCCGAGCAACTGACCCACCTGCAAGAAAGCTTCGGCAACGACGTCGTCAACGACAAACTGCGCGATCTCGTCAGCGGCCAGGCCGCCAGCCTGCTCAGCGTGCTGCTGTCCACCGCCACCGGAGTCGTCAGCAGCGGTTTCGCCATCTTCAACGTCCTGTCGCTGACCATCGTCACACCGGTGCTTGGCTTCTACTTCCTGCGCGACTGGCCGAAACTGTTGACGATGATGGGTTCCTGGGTGCCGCGCCGCTACGCCGGCGTGATCTCGGCACAGGCGCGGGAGGTCGATCGCATCCTCTCCGCCTGGGTGCGCGGGCAGGCGATGTGCTGCCTGATCCTGGCGTTCTTCTATGCCTCGGGCCTGACCCTCGCGGGCCTGGATCTCGGTTTGATCGTCGGCCTCAGCGCGGGATTGCTGTCGTTCATCCCCTATGTCGGCTCGATCACCGGCGGGGTCACCGCCATCGGCCTCGCGTTGGCGCAATTCCCCGACTGGCGGCCGGTGATCGTGGTCGCCGGGGTGCTGCTGGCCGGCCAGATCCTGGAAGGCTACGTCATCTATCCCCGGTTCCTCGGCGACCGGGTGGAACTTCCGGCCGTCTGGGTCATCTTCGCTCTGTTCGCGGGCGGCGCCGCTTTCGGCTTCGTCGGCGTCATGCTGGCGGTGCCGGTGGCGGCGACGATCGGCGTCCTCGCCCGTTTCTGGCTGCGCCGCTATCTCGACAGCCCGCTTTACCTCGATCCTCCCGGCGTTCTGTGAATATCATGAGCCCCACCCAACTGCCGCTGCTCATCCCCGCCACGCCCGACTACCGGGAAGCCGGCTTCCTGACCGCCCGCACGAACGAGGCCGCGCGGATCTGGCTCGACCGCACCGAACTCTGGCCCGAGCGCCGCCTGGCACTCTGGGGCGACGGCGCGCACGGCAAAACCCATCTGCTGCGCATCTGGACCGGCCACCATGACGCCGAATGGCGCGACGGCGCCACGCTCATCGGGTTTCCAGACATCGAGGCTCCCGGCGGCATCGCCATCGACAACGCCGATCGCGCCGAAGAAGCCGCGTTACTGCATCTTCTCAACACCGCGCACGACCTCAACCGCCCAGTACTTCTGGCCGCCCGCGCCGCCCCCGCCCGCTGGCCCGTCACCCTGCCCGACCTCGCCAGCCGCCTGCGCGCCATCACCGCCGTCGAGATCGAGCCCCCCGGCGACGAACTGCTGCGCGGCCTGCTGCTGCGCTGGCTCGCCCAACGCCGCCTCGTGCTCGACGAGGCCCTGCACCAGCGCCTGCTCATCCACCTCCCGCGCCGCGCGGAGGCGTTGCGCGCCGCCGTCGCCCGCCTCGACCGCGACGCCCTGATTTCCCGCCGCCGCACGGTCTCCCCCGCCATGCTGCGCGCCGCTCTGGCCGCCGCCGGAGACAGCCCGCCCACCCGCCGGAGCGATCCATGACCCAGCCTCTCGCGCAACTGGTTCCGCCGCTGACGTTGGTCCCGCCGCCCGCGCCTTCACCCCGCGCCGAGGGGCCCGGGTCCAGCCCCGACCGCTTCATCAACCGCGAATTATCCTGGCTGGACTTCAATCACCGGGTGCTGGAGGAAGCCGACAATCCCCGCCACCCGCTGCTGGAACGCGTCCGCTTCCTGTCGATCAGCGCCTCCAACCTCGATGAATTCTATTCCGTGCGCGTCGCCGGCCTGATCGGCCAGGCCAAGGCCGGCGTCATCCACCCCTCGCCCGACGGCCTCACCCCCGCCCGCCAGTTGCTGGAAATCGCGGCCCATGGCGGCGCCCTCGTCGCCGATCAGCAGCGCATCTGGACCGACCTGCTGGCGGAAATGCGCGAGGCCGGGGTCGCTTTGTGCAAAAGCGATTCTCTCTCGGAAGACGACCGCGTCTGGCTCGAGGTGTGGTTCATGGAGCGGGTCTTCCCCGTCCTCACCCCGCTCGCGATCGATCCCGCGCACCCGTTCCCCTTCATCCCCAACATGGGCCTCGTGATGGCCCTGCTGCTGATCCGCGCCGAGGACCGGCAATTGATGCGCGCCATGCTGCCGTTGCCGGCGCAGGTGGAACGGTTCATCCGGTTGCCGGCCCGCGACATCAAGGGCGAACCGGCGATCCGCTTCATCCTGCTGGAAGATCTGGTCGTGCTGTTCCTCGACCGCGTTTTTCCGGGTTTCAGTCTCAGCGGCCAGGGCCTGTTCCGCCTGATCCGCGACACCGATGTCGAATTCGAGGAAGAGGCGGAAGACCTCGTCCGCTCCTATGAAACCGCGTTACGCCGCCGCCGCCGCGGCGTCGTCATCGACCTGCATGTCGATCCCGGCATGCCGCAAGAATTGCGCGCTTTGGTCGCCAGCGAACTGAACGCCGAACCCGATGAGGTGCATGTCCAAAGCGGCCTGCTGGCCGTGGTCGATGTCAAACAAATGATCGTCGACGACCGCCCCGATCTGCTGTTCCCACCCTACACGCCGCGCTTCCCCGAACGCATCCGCGATTTCGGCGGCGATTGTTTCGCCGCCATCCGCGCCAAGGACATCATCGTCCACCACCCCTATGAAAGCTTCGACGTCGTTGTGCAGTTCCTGCGCCAGGCCGCGCGCGACCCCGCCGTCATCGCGGTGAAGCAAACGCTGTATCGCACCAGCCGCGACAGCACGATCGTCAAGGCCCTGATCGAGGCGGCCGAGGCCGGCAAATCCGTCACCGCCATGGTCGAATTGCGCGCCCGTTTCGATGAGGAAGCGAACATCAACCTCGCCCGCACCATGGAAGCCGCCGGCGTGCAGGTCGTCTTCGGCTTCACCGAACTGAAAACCCACGCGAAACTCTCGCTGGTGGTCCGCCGTGAAGCCGGCGCCATCCGCAGCTACGCGCATTTTGGCACCGGCAATTATCACCCGATCACCGCGCGGATTTACACCGATCTCAGCTTCTTCACCTGCGATCCCGGCATGACGCGCGACGCGGCGCGGCTGTTCAATTTCATGACCGGCTACGCCAAACCCGAATCGATGGAGGCGGTGGCGTTCAGTCCGATCTCCACCCGCGACGTGCTGCTGGACATGATCGGCCGCGAAATCGCCTTCGCCAAAGCCGGCAAACCGGCGGTGATCTGGCTGAAGATGAACAGCCTGGTCGACACCCAACTGATCGACGCGCTGTACGACGCGTCCCAGGCGGGTGTGAAAATCATGGCGGTGATCCGCGGCATCTGCTGCCTGCGGCCCGGCGTACCTGGCCTGTCCGACAAGATCCGCGTCAAATCCATCGTCGGCCGCTTTTTGGAACACAGCCGGATCTTCGCTTTCGGCAACGGTCACGCGCTGCCAAATCGCCACGCGCATGTTTTCATCAGCTCCGCCGATTGGATGGAGCGCAACATGGACTGGCGCGTCGAAACTTTGGTGCCGATCCATAATCCGACCGTGCATGAACAGGTCCTCGACCAGATCATGCAAACCAATTTGCGCGATTCGTTGCAATCCTGGGAATTGCGCGCCGACGGCGTGTGGAAGCGCATCGCATCGGGCCGCCGTCCGATCTCCGCGCATGATTATTTCATGACCAACCCATCTTTGTCCGGCCGCGGCTCCGCCCTGCATGGCCAGCCCGCCACGCCACATTTCGCCCCTCCCTTCACCTCTCCCTCTGGGCCGCATCGCCGCCCCGACCGCCTCAGTCAGGACTAACCGATGCCTTTCTCCCCCCACGCCGGATTGCCGCGCAATGCCGTCGTCGATCTCGGCTCCAACTCCGTCCGCCTCGTGGTCTACGAGGGTCTCGCGCGCAACCCGATGTCGATCTTTAACGAAAAAGCGGTGTTGCGCCTGGGCCGCGGCCTGTCCGCCACCGGATTGCTGAACGAGGACGGCATCGATCAGGCCATGATGATCCTGCATCGCTACCGCGCCGTCGCGCACGCCATGGGTGCCCGTCCCCTGGAAATCCTCGCCACCGCCGCCGTCCGCGAGGCCCGCAACGGCCCCGATTTCGTCCGCCGCGTCCGCGAGGCGATGCCCGACACGCCGATCCGCGTGCTGTCCGGCGTCGAGGAAGCCGAGTTCTCCTCTGACGGTTTGCTCAGCGGCATTCCCGACGCCGACGGCTTGCTCGCCGATATCGGCGGCGGCTCGCTCGAACTCGTCTGCCTCAACGGTGGCCAGCGCGGCCAGGCCCTGACGCTCCCTCTGGGGGTCATTCGCCTGAGCGAACAATCCGGCAACGATCCAAATTCGGCGCGCCTGATCGTCGAGGGCGTGTTCCGCGCGATCGGCTGGCTCAACGAAATCACCGGCCGCGATCTGTACCTGGTCGGTGGCGCGTGGCGCGCTCTGGCCCGCATCGACATGGCGCGCACCGATTATCCGCTGCGCATGGTGCATCATTACGCCATCACCGGCGATCAGGCGCGCCAGCTCTGCACCCGCATCCTTGGCGCCTCGAACCGCGAACTCGTGCAAATGTCCGGTATTTCACGCAGACGCCTGGAGGATCTGCCCTTCGCCGCCGTCGTGCTCCGCCGTCTCGTGCGCATGAGCGGCGTCCGCCGCGTCATCTTCAGCGCCAGCGGCCTGCGCGAGGGCTGGCTGATGCGCCGCACCCCACAAGCCGTGCGCGCGGAGGACGCGATGCGCGCCGGCGGCCGCGACCTCGCCGCCCTCTACGGCCGCGACGCCTCGCTCCCGCCCGCCTTACTGGCCTGGACCGCGCCTTTGTTCGCCCCGGAAACCCCGGATGCCGCCAAATTGCGCGAGGCCGCCTGCTGGATGTCCGACGTCGGCAGCCACGACCACCCGGAATTCCGCCCCGAGCAAGCCTTTCTACGCGTCCTCCGCCAGCCCGCGATCGGCCTCGACCACCCGTCGCGCGCGTTCCTGGCCCTGACCATCGCGCTGCGCTACGAGGCCGATTCCGCCGCCGCCTTCCTCACCCCCTTGCGCGGTTTGCTTGCCCCCGCCGCCGCCAAACGCGCCGAAATCCTCGGCATGGCCCTGCGCCTCGCCTACACTCTATCGGCGGGCACCCCCGATCTGCTCGCGGGCACCGGATTGCGCATCGCCAATGGCCGCCTCGTGCTCCGCCTCGATGAGCGCAGCGGCGTCTTCGCCGGCGAGGCCATCATCCGCCGGCTGACTCGCCTCGCTGAATCGCTGAACCTCCGCGCCGCGACCGAAACCGCGATCCGCCAGAGTGAGGACGTCGTTCTTCCACCGTCCCGCCAAAACGTCGCATGACCGCGATCCGGCCTGCCGAAGCGGCCGATGAGCCCGTGGTCCGCCGCATCGTGGACGAAGCCTACAGTCCCTATATCGCCCGGATGGGCCAACAACCCGGCCCCATGCTCGACGATTACACCGCCCGGATCGCCGCCGGCGAGGTCTGGATCCTGGATCAAGCCGGTAACCCCGAGGGCATCATCGTCCTGATCGAAACCCCGGACCATTTCATGCTGGATAATATCGCGGTGAGCCCGGAATCGCACGGCAATGGCCACGGCCGCGCGCTGCTGATCTTCGCCGAGCAGCAAGCCGCAAGCCGCGGCCGCTCCGAAATTCATTTGTACACCCACGCGCTGATGACCGAGAACCGCGCCCTCTACGCCCGCATCGGCTACAGCGAAATCGGCCGCCGCACCGAAAACGGCTTCGATCGCGTTTACATGGTCAAGCGGATCGCGCCGTAACCGCCTCCCGCTCCTCCGGATACCGCGACAGCAACATCACCATCAGCCCCATCGCCGGCAACGCCGCGAAAATACAGATCCCGTAAAACGCCACCCACCCCACCGCGCCGGCCAAAGCCCCGGAAAACCCGCCGATCGTATGGATCGCCAGCATCGGCACCGACGACAACAGCGCATAATGCGTCGCCGTGAACGCCCGCGAGCACAACCCCGACAAGAACGTCAGAAACGCCGCGTCCGCCATGCCCTGAGCGAACGCCTCGATCGAGACGGTCGCGTACAGCACCGGAATCTGGCCCGGCGCATGCGCCAGAACCACGTACATCACCATCGCCACGGTCTGCGTCAAACAGGTCCACAGCAACGCCCGCCGCACACCGATCCGCGCCACCAGCCAGCCCCCCGCGGTGATACCCGCCAAAGTCGCCGCCAGCGAAAACGGCCCATACCCCGCGATCGCCTCCCGCGAAAACCCCAATGCGCGGTAAAACGGCGCCGTCATGATCCCCGCCATCGCCTCGCCCAACTTGAAGAAAGCGACGAAAAACAAAATCAAAACCGCGTGCGGCCGGGTCAGAAAATCCAGCAGCGGATCGACGATGGCATGGCGCGCGCGCGTCAGCACCGATCCACTCACCACGCCCCCAACCACCGCGTCGTCCAGCACCGCCGGAGCCAACAGCGTCACCACCGGCCCGATCAGCAACAGCAGCGCGATGCCCAGAAGCGCCCCATGCCACCCGACCACCCCAGAAGCCCAGATCACCCCGGTGGTCGCCGCCAGCAGCGCGACGCGATAGAACCAGACATACACCGCCAGAGCCAGCCCCTGAAGCCGCTGAGGAAACGTCTCGATCCGCCACGCGTCGATCGCGATATCCTGACTGGCCGACAAAAACGCGACCAAACCCGCGACCCCGATCGCCGCCATCGGCGCGGCCGAGGGATCGGTCAGCGCCAGCAATGCCGCGGCCCCCGCCAGCATCGGCTGGATCGCCATCAACCACCCGCGACGCCGCCCCAACCGCCGCGCCGGACCCGGAGGTGCCACCTGATCAAACACCGGCGACCACAGAAATTTCAGCGAATACGCCAGCCCGATATTCGCGGTGAGGCCGATCACCGACAGCGCCGTCCCGCTCTCGGACAACCAATACCGCAATGTGAACGTCGACAGCGGCAATGGCAGGCCCGCGACAAACCCATACGCCGCCATCACCCACAACCGCCGGTCCCGCCAGACCGAGCCGGCATCCTCGCCCGTCACGACGGCGGATCAAGATCGCCCCGCCCCAAACTCCGTTGCATATAGACTGAGTCCAACCACCGCCCGAACTTGATCCCGGCGGAATGCAACGTCCCCACTTTCTGAAACCCCAGGCTGGCGTGCACGCCGATCGAGGCGACATTATCCGAATCCCCGATCACCGCGATCATCTGCCGCATTCCCGCCGCCGTGCAGATATCGATCAACTCCCGCACCAGCGCCTTGCCGACACCCAATCCGCGCACGTTCTCGCGCACGTAAATGCTGTTCTCGACACTGAACCGGTACGCCGAGCGCTCCCGAAATCGGGTGTAATACGCGTATCCCAAAATCCCGGTCGCATCCGCCGCCACCAGCCAGCGCGTGCCCGCGTCGACGACCCGCCGGTATCGCGCCGCCATCTCCTCGATCGACGGCGGCTCTTCCTCGAACGTTCCGGTTCCGGTCAAGACATGATGCGCGTAAATCGACTGCATCTCCGGCACATCCGCGTCCGTGGCGTCCCTGATATTCATTCCCGGCGTCCTCGCTCTCTCGATGGGCTATCTCGAACGCCATCCTGCCAGGTTCCACGGCCCCAAGAAACCACCCGCGCGACCCCGGGCAAATGGCCAACCCAACCACAAACCGCCCGCTCCTAACCTTTCGTTGATTTTTTCGCGTATAAGGTGTCATAGAGACCCCGCCGCACCCAATTCGGCCATTGTATCCATGGGCCGCGGCATCCCACGTCGTTCACCTCCGCGCCCAACCGGGGCGGCATGAAGGGCAGGGTGGGGGGATCGAATACGGGGGTTGGCTCCACGGCGGCCCCGGATCAGGACAAGGGATCATCCTCCCGCGGCCGGATCGACTGTTCGCCTCTGGCCTGATCTTGGGCTTTTATAAGGGTTCGCTTGTGGACATTGCCGACGGACAAACGCCTGGCCAATCCTGGATGGGGCGCCAGAAATCCTCCGCCGTTTCAGACGGTGACAGCCCAGGTATGTCACCACCCGGAGGCATCAACCCGGACGCCGCCCGTGGCGCGCCGATCCACCCGCGCATGCTGGCGATGATGATGGCCGCCCGTTATTTTGGGCTGGAACTCGACCCGCACGAATTCCGCAACGCCCCCGGTGAGACGACGCCCGGCGCCGCCGCTTTGTCCGATTGGGCCAAAAACGCCGGCATGTGGTCCCGCGCGCTGCGCCTCCGCTGGCGCGCGCTCATGCAGTTTGGCAACACCGGACCGGTGGTGCTGCTGTTCAACGATGGCACCGCGGGCCTGCTGGTCGGCGCCAACCCTGAATCCAAGATCGTCGCGCTGAAAGACCCCCGCGCGCCCGAAGCCGACCCCGCCATCATGGTCGACGAAACCCGCCTGAATGAGGTCTGGAGCGGCGAAACCATCCTGCTCCGCTCCGAACGCGGCGGCGCGGAGGTCGATCCGCCCTTCACCCTCAGCTGGCTGTTCCAGATGATGATGAAGGAAGGCAAATCACTGGGCGATCTGTTCATCGCCTCCTTCGCGCTGTCGTTTCTGACCATCGTCCCGCCGCTGATCGTCATGTCGATCATCGACAAGGTGATCACCCATCACAGCTTCTCAACCCTGTTCCTCATGAGCTCGATCCTCGCGATCATGGTGGCCTATGAAACGCTGTTGGGCTTCGCGCGGCGCCTCATCATCGCCGTCGTCGGCGTGCGAACCGACGCCAAACTCAATCTGCACGTCTTCTCCCGCCTGATCCGCCTGCCGCTCGATTACTTCGAACGGCATCCGGCGGGGGAGACGATGTATAAAGTCAGCCAGATCCACCAGGTCCGCAATTTCATCACCGGCAAGCTGATGACCACCTTGCTGGATCTGATCACCCTGGTCGTGCTGCTGCCCTTCCTGTTCTGGCTGAACCAGACCCTCGCCTGGATCGTGCTGGTCTGCTCGACCATCGTGCTGCTGATCATCCTTGCTTATTTGCGCCCGCTGCGCGTCGTCTACGCCAAGGTCATCCTGGCCGAGACCAACAAGCAATCCGCCTTGGGCGAGACGGTCTTCGGTATCAAAACCGTGAAATCGCTTGCCCTGGAGCCGCAACGTAAAGCGCTGTGGGACGAGCGCGTGGCGGAGGCCGGCAAATGGCGCCTCGCGTTCGGCAAACTGTCCAACTGGCCGCAAACCCTGGTCACCCCGATCGAGCGGTTCATGTGGATGGGAATCATCCTGGTCGGCGCCTATTTGGCCCTGGTCGACACCACCGGCTTCCAGGTCGGCAGCCTGTTTGCCTTCATGATGCTGTCGCAACGCGTCAGCCAGCCGCTGGTCGGCCTCGCCCGCCTGATCGAGGAATGGGAAGAAGTCGGTGGCGCCATGGCCCAGGCCGCCGAGGTCCTGAACCGTCCCCTGGAAGTCGACGCCGCCTCCGGTGGCCTGCGCCCGAAATTCGCCGGCGCCATCAGCTTTGAGGATGTGACCTTCACCTATGCCGGCACCAAAGTACCCGCGCTGGACAAAGTCACTTTCTCCATCAACGCGGGCACCACTTTGGGTATTGTCGGCCGCTCCGGCTCTGGCAAATCCACCGCGACCCGGCTGTTGCAGGGCATCAACCGGGAATATTCTGGCTTCGTGAAGATCGACGGCTCGGACCTGCGCGAAATCAACCTGCGCCATCTCCGCTCCAGCTTTGGCACGGTGTTGCAGGAAAACTTCCTGTTCCGGGGGTCCATCCGTGACAACATTCTGGCGGGCCGTCCCGGCCTGACGCTGGAGGACGCGATTCGCGCCGCCCGCCTCGCCGGGGCCGAGGAATTTATCGAACGGATGCCCAACGGCTATGAGTCCTACATCGAGGAAGGGTCTCCTAATCTCTCGGGCGGCCAGCGTCAGCGCCTCGCCATCGCCCGTGCCTTGATCACCGACCCGCGCATCCTGATCCTGGATGAGGCGACCAGCGCCCTCGACCCGGAATCGGAGGCACTGGTGAACGCCAACCTCGCCCGCATCGCCCGCGGCCGGACCATGGTGATCGTCTCGCATCGCCTGTCGTCATTGGTCGATTGCGATCAGATCCTGGTCCTGGAGAAAGGCAAGGTCGCCGATATCGGCACCCACACCGAGTTGCTGGAACGTTGTCTGGTCTATCGCCAGCTGTGGTCGCAGCAGAACCGTCATCTGGAAAAACAGGGTCCCCGACATGCCGCGCTCGCCCCAAATCTCATCCACGGCAATTAGCACGGTCACCGGGTCCGCCGTCGCGGACCGGAACGACCTCACGCTGCCGGTGATCCTGGAATATCAGTCGCCGTCCACCGCGATCGTCAACGCGCCAGTACCCCGGATCGCGCGCGGCCTGAGCTGGACCGTCAGCACCATGGTGCTGGCCTGTCTCGCGATGACCGCGATTATTAAGGTCGACAAGGTCGTGACCGCGCAGGGCAAGGTCGTGGCCCGCGCTCCCACCATGGTCGTGCAACCGCTGGAAACCGCCATCGTCCGCTCGATCGAGGTGCGGGAGGGCGATATCGTCCGCGCCGGTCAGGTTCTGGCCCGCCTCGACCCCACCTTCGCCGCCGCCGATCTTGAAGCGCTCAAAGCCCAGGTGGCGCAATATTCGGCATTGACGACGCGTTTGCAGGCGGAGATGCAGAACCGCGACTTCATCTATACCGGCGCCGATCCGCATCTGGCGTTGGAAAACGCCATCCATGCCCAACGCGTCGCCGAGTATAACTTCAAACTTGAAGGCTACCGCCAGAAGGCCGACAGCCTTTCGGCGCAGGTCGCCAAAGCGGGATCCGACATCGTCGCCTATAAAAACCGCCTGGCTCTGGCCACCGAGCTTGAGAAAATGCGCGTCGAACTCGACCGCCAGGGCGTCGGCACCAAGCTGAACACGCTGTCGGCACAGGACACCCGCGCCGAGATGCAGCGCTTCCTGCAATCCGCCGAGCAGGCGGGCAATGGCACCCAGCGCGACCTCGCCGCGATGATCGCGGAGCGCAACGGCTATATTCAAAGTTGGCACGCCGATGTCGCCGAGAAACTGGCGGAGGCGACGGCGAAACTCTCCGACGCGCGGGAGTCGTTCAACAAGGCGCAATTGCGCCGCCAACTGGTCGAGCTTCGCGCCGATCAGGACGCGATTGTGCTGACCATCAGCAAGGTTTCACCCGGCGCCGTGCTGACCGCCGGTCAACAATTCATCTCCCTGGTCCCCTCCAACGCGCCGTTGGAGATTGAGGCGAATTTGCCTGGCAATGAGGACGGGTATGTCCATGTCGGCGACGATGTCGCGATCAAGTTCGACACCTTCCCCTATACGCAGTACGGCATGGCGCACGGCGTGGTGCGGATTGTCAGCCCCGACAGCTTCACGGCGCAGGACGACCAGCGCAACCCGACCGGCGCGCTGCCGGTCCCCGGCGCGGCACAGGCCGCCGCGGGGGTATGGTACCGTTCCCGCATTTCACTGGACCGGATCGAATTGCACGGCACGCCGCCCAACTTCCGCCTGACGCCGGGCATGCCCGTCACCGCCGACGTCATGGTCGGAAAACGCACTGTGCTGGAATATTTCCTCGGCCGCGCGCTACCTTTGGTGCAGGAGGGTATGCGCGAGCCGTGATCGCGTGATCCTGTTGGTTTAACGAGGCTGGGGGCTGAATGGGTCTGTGGGATAGAATTATGTCCTCGGTGTCACCCAGGGCCGCGCTGCGCCGCGCGATCTGGCTGACCGATCGAGGCGATCGCCGCGCCGCGTTTCCCCTTCTGGTGCGCGCCGCCCGATCCGGCAACGCTGACGCTGAATATCGGATCGGCCGCGCCTACCTCGAAGGGGCCGGCGTCCCCCCCAGCCGCGGCGATGGCGTCCGCTGGCTGGAAAAAGCCGCGACCCACGGTTACGTCGAGGCCCAAGCCCTGCTCGCCACCCTTTGCCTCAACGGTTTGGGCCCAGAGCAATCCGCCAGTTCTGGCTCCAGCCTGTTCGGCGGTGCGACTCAGGCCGGACCCGACTACGACACGGCTCTGATCTGGGCTCGCCGCGCCGCCGATGGCGGTTCGGCCGAGGCGCAGGCGGTGCTCGGCTTCATCCTGTCATCCGGCCCCGACTCCATGCGTGACCAGGCCGGCGCCGACGAATGGTATCGCCGCTCCGCCGAGGCGGGCTGCCCGCAAGGCCAACTCGGCTATGCCTTGGTCCTCGCGCGTTCCACCGAAGACCCCGAATCTCAGAAAAAACTCGTTTTCCACCTGAGCGCCGCCGCCGAAAAAGGCATCGCCACGGCGTTGTATCTGTTCGGCATGATGCACGACCGCGGCGTCGGCGTGCCGCAAGACCATGCGGAAGCCGCCCGCCTCTACGCCCAGGCCGCCGAAAAAGGCCATATGTCGGCGCAGGCGCGTTGGGGGCTCGCCCTGTTGCGCGGCCTCGGCGTCGCGGCGAACCCGACCGAGGGTGAGTCCTGGCTCCGCCGCGCCGCCCTCGCCGGCGATCCGGAAGCGGCCGCGCTGGTTGGCGACATCTACGCCAAAGGCGGCGCCCTGCCGCCCAACTTCGCCGAAGCCGCGATGTGGTTCCGCCGCGCCGTCGACGGCAAGCATAAGGGGGCCGCGAGGGCCCTGGCGATGCTACATCTGACCGGTGCGGGCGTACCCCGCGATCAGGATGAGGCCGCGCGCCTGTTCCGCATCGCCGCCGAGGCCGGCGACACCGTGGCCCGCACCGACCTCGCCAACCTGCTGCTGAAAGGCCACGGCGACCAGCAGGATTCGGTCATGACCCGGGAATGGTTCGAAAAAGCCGCCATGTCCGGGGATCTGATCGCCGCGTTCAATTTCGGCGTCTGCCTCGCCGAGGGCGTGGGCATCGAGCGCGACGACCAAAAAGCCGCCGAATGGCTGCGCCGCGCCGCCGACGGCGTGGTCAACGCGCAATATTGGTACGGGCGAATGCTGGTCGAAGGCCGCGGCGTGACCAAAAGCGCCGAGGAAGGCCGCGCCTGGATCACCAAAGCGGCCGATGCAGGCATGATCGAGGCGCAGGTGATGCTGGCCGACATGCTGCTGAACGGCTCCGGCGGTCCGAAAAACCACTCCGCCGCGCTGGCCCTGTTCCATAAAACCGCCGAGTCTGGTCACGTCGGCGGCATGTTCGCGACCGCCGCGATGTTGGGCGGCGGGCACGAGGTCCCGATGGACCGCGCCGCCGCTCAGGTCTGGTTCCGCGCCGCCGCCGAACGCGGACACCCGCACGCCCAAATGATGTTGGGCCGCTATTTGCAACGCAACCTCGCCGGCGAATACAACCTCGCGGAAGCGCGGACCTGGTTCGAGCGTGCCGCGGCTCAGGGCCTTCAGGAAGCCAAGGGCGACCTCGCCGCCCTCCCACCCGCCGCGAATGAGGCGGAGATCGAACAGGTGTGACGCGCGCGCCCTCGGGCGGGGGCGATACGACCTCCCGCGGCCATCTCATCGCCAGTGCGTTCCGCCGCGGCCAGGCCGCCTTGGAACGAGGCGACCCACCGGAGGGTCTGCGCTGGCTTGATCGCGCTCATCGGCTTGATCCGGCCAACGGTACCATCACGATCGCGCTCGCCACCGCGAGTCTGGCGACCGATCCGGACAGGGCGGCCAGCCTGTTCGCCGCGTCGCTGGCGGTATGCGATTCGCACGAGGCGCATCTGGGGCTCGTTACCGCAGCCGTATTGATGGGCGATATCGCGGCGGCGGAGGGGGCTCTGTCGGCCTATCTCAACGGCCACGCTCCCCATCCGGGCACCGCCGCTCTCGCCGATCAAATATCCCGCCTGACGGGCGCGCCGGGCTGGTGCGCGCTGTCCGGCGCCGGCGTCGTCGAGGTTCATACGCCGGCCTCCGACCCTGTCGAGATCCGAATGGACGGGCGAAAGATCGCTTCCCAATCCGTCCTTCCCCCGCGCTGGCGGGCCGCGCGGGCCATCGATGTGACGATGGGGGGACGCCCTTTGATCGGCTCGCCGCTCATCCCCGCCGCGATCATCGCCCTCTCCGGCGCCGTGGAGGTCAGCGCTCAGGGTCTTCATCTCGTCGCCTGGCACCCCGCCGATCCCGCGAGGAACCCGACGCTTTACCTACGATCCGGCTCGCATAAGCAGAGCATCACCCTGACCGAGGCCGCTGATATCGATGGCTGGCCGCCCTTGGCCCAACCCAGAGCGGGTTTCATTCCGTGGTGCGGCATCCCCGGCGGCGACCCGGTGATCCGCGTCACGGATCCCTCTGGCTTCGATTTACAGGGAAGCCCGATGACCCGTCCCCTGCATAATAATCCTCCACCGGCTCGTCCCCCGCGCGCGATCCCGGCGGTCGGCGCGATCACTGTTTTTCTCCATTTCGAGGACCTTGACGCGATTCTCCCGACGATCCCCCCCGGCACGTGGCTCGTCGTCCTGAACGATCCCTCGGTCAACAAGGCGACCGAAGCCGGCCACGTCCTGCGCCTGCCGCGCGGCGGATCCGTCAACCCGGCCCATACCTTCGCGAGAAAAAATGATATTGTCCTGCTGACGCCTGGGGCGCGAACGCCATCAGGCTGGCTCGAGCGTCTCGCCAACGCGGCCCATGGCGCGCCCGAGATCGCCACCGCCGCCCCCTTCTCCAACGCGCTGACAGCGCGTGATGGGCAAGAGACGCTCGATCTTAAGGTCCTGGACCGCCTGGCGAAACACGCGAACAAAACCACGCTGATCGACGGACCCACCGCCGCCGGACCTTGCCTGTTCATCCGCGCCGAATGTGTGCCGCGTGCCCCCGCCGCATGGGCTGATCTGTTATTGAACGGCGCGTCCGCGTGGCAGGCGCTCCAAACCCAGACCACGGCCAGCGGTTGGCGCCACGTCATTGTCCCCGGTGTCTATTGCAGCCAGCGCCACACGGACGATCAGCTGGAACGAATGCCCTCGACCCTGGAGGCAGCCCGCAAATTCGACCTCGCGCGATGGCGGCACGCGCGCCGTACGGTCGTGCCGGGAGTGACCAGGATCTTCATCACCCACGACGACGGCGGCGGCGTGGCCCAACGCGTCGACGCCGCCCTCGCCACGCAGTGGAATCATGGAGGCTCCGCGATCGTCTTGCGCCCCTGCCGCATGCCGGATGGCACCACCGGCGTCGCCGTCGATGATGGCCACCGCGACGCGTTTCCAAACCTCCGCTTCGCCATCCCCACCGAAGATTACGCGTTCACCCGCCTGCTTCGGCAAGCCCATGCGAGCGGCGTCGTCATCCACCATTTTCTCAATCACAATCCCGGTCTGATCGAGATCATCCAATCCTCACGCTTCGCCATCGACGTCCATATCCACGATTACATTTGGTTCTGCCCCCGCATTGCCCTCGTCGGCGACGAAAACCGCTACTGCGGCGAACCAGCCCCCGCCGCATGCGACTTGTGCATCGCGCGCAACGGATCGTTCCTCCCCGAAATCATCGGCGTTGAGGCCCTGATCGACCGCTCCCGCGCTCTCCTCAACCGCGCCCGAAAGGTGATCGCCCCGTCTGAGGACGCCGCGAACCGCATGCGGCTGCATTTCCCGGGAATAACGGTCACGGTCGTTCCGCATGAGCACGACGAAGCGCTCCCCGCCGTCATAACCCTCGCCGGACGATCACCGGTCACCCGTGTCTGCGTCGCCGGAGCCATTGGCCTGCACAAAGGCTTCGACGTCCTGCTGGCCTGCGCCCGCGACGCACGCGAACGTGGTCTGGCGCTGTCGTTCATCGTCGCCGGACATACCATCGACGATCAAACCCTGATCGACACCGGCCACGTCTTCATCACCGGGCAATATGAACCCGCCGAGGCCGCCGCCGTCATCCGAGCCCATGCACCCGTTCTGGGATTTCTCCCATCGATCTGGCCCGAAACCTGGTGCCTCGCCTTGACCGATTTGTGGCGCGCCGGCCTGACCGTGGCGGCTTTCGACATCGGCGCCCAAGCTGAGCGCATTCGCCGCACTGGCCGTGGCTTCCTCCTGCCACTCGATCTTCCCGCCGCCGCCATCAATGACGCTCTATTGGACGCGGCGGCGAAATCGTTGACCGCGGCCTCCGCCCAAGCGATCTTATCTTCCGATCCGCGCCTCCTCGGACTACAAGCCTCCCAACGATGCAACCCAGAGTAAGCGAGAGTCCGCATGCCTCCTGCCGCCGACGCGGTTCAAACCATGGCCGATCCCAAAGATCCGCAATCCGCTGAGGGCCCGGCCTCCGCGGCGGGCCGCATAACGGAACTCCGCGTGTCAGCCAACCTGATGGCGCTGGAAACCGGCGTTTATTGCGTCTTTCCCGCCCCCGGCAGCGCCGATCCATCCGCCATGAGCGGCTTGCCCGGCGTGCGGATTACCCCGTGCCCAGGAATGGCGGGCCGGCCGGAGGCTGTGAGCATCAGCACGTTCCGCGACGACGGCTGGTTGGACAACACGGCGGCGCTGGTAAGGATCACCGATGGCCCCGCGCAGGTGCTGGTGACGATCTACCAGGAAGCGGGCCAACCGGCTGAAAACGCGCCCAAGCTTCAGGTTTTGCGCCTTAGCGCTGATCCGGGCACGGCAGCCCAGACCGCGCCCGTGGCCGCCCCGGCCCCAACCCCTTCCGCCGAAATCATGGCGCATGTTCAGGGTACCGGCGACGTCACCGCGAAATTCGGCGTATGGATCGGCAAGCGCGGTAGCGGCATGTGGATCGAGGGTTTCGGCATATCCGACAAGGCCCCCATTCCGGCCGGTGAGCTAGAATACCAAGGCGTTCTCGGCAAAGGCTGGACCTCCCCCTGGGTTGAAAACGGCAAATTCTGCGGCAGCCGGGGAATGGCTCTTCCGCTTTTGGGCTTGAACCTACGCCTCAAGGGCGCCGCGGCCGAAGCGCATGCCTTGCGGTATTCCGCGACGTTCGTCGACGGCAGCGCCGTGGGTCCGGTGGAGGAGGGAACTCAGTGCGAGGCGCCGGGCCTCGCGGCCTTGGAATCCTTCATGATCGAGTTGTTACCGAAGGCCGGCGCGTCCATCGCCGAACCCGTCGGCACGAAACGCTCCGTTCGCGGTCCGGCGGCGAAACCCCCGGCGCGGGCGGGCCGCCGGTAGCCCATCATTCGATCCGTTGGATGCTGGTCAAGACAATGACCTGGATTTGTCTCCGTGAGCCAACGCGAGCGGAGACAGGTCTGGGGTCTCATTGGCCACCGAAGCCCGTCCGGCCGCCGGGATCGAATGCCCGCCATCGCTGATTATACGGCTTCCCCGCCGGGCCCGCGACGGTCACACTCCCGCCATTGGGCTTTGGCCCATCCGTTCCTCGTGTTCAGGTCTGGGATCACGCGTTGAAATTTCTGTTTGTACACCAGAACTTTCCCGGACAATTTCTTCACCTGTTGCGGCATCTGACCGCGATGGGCGGGCACGATATCGTCTTCATCACGGAGCCGAACGAAAACGTGATCCCCGGCGTGCGGAAAGTTCCGTACATCAAACCACGCGGCGCCGTCATCGATACCCATGTCGTCGTTCGCGAGACCGATGTCGCCGCGCGGCGGGCCGAAATCGTCGCCCACACCGCCGAAACCCTGAAAAGCCTCGGCTTCACCCCCGACATCATCATTGGTCATCACGGCTGGGGAGAAATGCTGAACCTTTGCGACGTTTGGCCCGATGTGCCTTCGATCGGCTACATGGAATTTTATTATCGCATCAAGGACGGCGACGTCGCCTTCGACCCCGAGTTTCCGATCGATCCGTCCGACTTCCCTCGCATCAGGGCGAAAAACACGGTCAACCATCTGGCGCTCGATCAAACGGGGCATCTTATCACCCCCACGCGATGGCAATTATCCACCTACCCCGAATGGGCGCGTTCCCGCATCGAACTGCTTTGGGAAGGCGTCAATCTCGAGGTATGCAGCCCCGACGATAAAGCGCGGCACGCGGCGCTGAAGATCGGTGGCGCGACGATCCGGCGCGACGATACGTTGGTGACCTATGTGTCCCGCGATCTTGAACCCTATCGCGGCGTTCACACCATGATGCGCGCACTGCCCGATCTGTTGGCCGCGCGAAAGAACCTGAAAGTGGTCATGGTCGGCGGCGATGGCGTCAGCTATGGCGCACACGCCCCCGACGGCGCGACCTGGCGAGAATATTTTCTGAAAGAGGTCGGAGACCGTATCGATCCGGCTCGCGTGATATTCCCAGGCCGTATCGACTATACAACCTATCTCGCGATGCTGCGCCGCTCCGACGCTCATGTCTATCTATCCTACCCGTTCGTTGCTTCCTGGTCTTTAAGAGAAGCATTGGCGATCGGTTGTGCGGTCATTGGAGGCGACACGCCCATGGTGCGGGAATTCATCACGCATCGGAAGAATGGCCTGCTCACATCATTCTTCGATCCACCCGCGCTCGCGCGATCGGTCGTGGATGTCCTCGGAAACAAATCCCTGGATCGCGCGTTACGGTTGGGCGCGCGTGCCTACGCGGAAAAAAATCTCTCGATGGCGGTGTATCTGAAAACGTTTTGTGTACGGATCGAACAATTGACTGGCCAGGCGCTGTCGCCACCATCGCCGTCACGCATTCCGGCTGCCGCCAGGGCGCGCGCCGGAAAACTCGATCGTGTCACATCCGCCTCGCGGGCCCGTCGCGCGGCGGCTTCATTGTAAAAACGGCCTATTTCGCCGCTGACCGCGCAGCGGCAACCGCCCGCTTGAGGTCCGCGACGCCAACCGCGCCCGGCAGTAACTCCCCGCCCACGACCATCGCGGGCGTGCCCTGAATATTCAACTGATGCGCGAGACGAAGATTGAAATCGATCTGCTCCTGGATCGACGCATCATCCATATCATGCAGCAGCCGGACGCTATCGAGGCCCAATTTCTTTGCCTCAGCCTCGATCATCGGGCGCGAGATATCGGGCGGCGATCGGAACATGGCGTTGCGCATTTTTTCGTAGGCGTTCTGTTTGTGCGCCGCCAGCAGCGCCTTCGTCCCCAGCACGCTCGCGGGTCCGAGGATCGGCAGATCCTTATAAACCAGTCGGACGTCCGAATCGCCGGCCAGAAATGCCGCCATCTCGGGCTCGAGCTTCTTGCAATACGGGCAGCGAAGATCGAAAAATTCGACGATCGTGACCCGCCCGCGCGGATTACCGGCAACTGGATCATTTGGCCGGACGAGCGAATCGCCAGCGGCGGATAAAGCCGCCCGGGTCGCCGATTTTTCCCGATCGGTGTCATCGCTCTGCATGGCGATCACCGCGTCACGGAGAATTGAAGGATCGTGTTGCATCGCCTCGCGCAAAATCGTGATAATCTCCGACCGTTGCGTCGTGCTGAACTCGCCCGCGAACGCCGGCCCTGTCGCCAAAGCGGCGGCGATCAGCGGGATGGCCGAAATGCGATGGGAAAACTTCATGAATTGAGCCTTTACTCAGGTGGTATACCTGGGTTTCGGAGAAATCCGGGTATACGCGCCCAGGGTTGGTGTGGCGGCGGGCGCAAAACCAAAAGGATACCCGGATTTCGGAGAGATCC
>JAYVXQ010000358.1:0-34469 GCA_043785025.1 Acetobacteraceae bacterium | reverse complement strand
GAGCCGGGCATCGTCGAGGCGAGTTCGATGTCCAGCCGGTCCTCGACCACGTCGATAATTTCGTCGACCATCAAACCCATCGCGCGATCGCCGTCGGCGAACACCAGCAAGGACTGGCCGAGGGTTTCGGCCTGGCCGCCGCCGGTCATCGACACCAGCGGCATCAGTTTGCCGCGGTATTGGGTGACCACGGCGTTTGGCAACCGCTCGATCTTATCGAGGGGAATATTTTCGAGCCTGGCGACGAGATTGAGTGGGACGGCCATGCGCGCGCGGCCATTCACCCGGAACAGCAGCAGCGCGATGCGGCGCGCGCCGGCGTGACTGTCGACCGGTTCGGGTTTCGCCATTTTGTTGTCGGCGGCGGCGCCGACGCCGGTGGCGCGGGCGATCCCGGCGGGGTCCAGGATCATGATCACCGAGCCATCGCCGAGGATCGTGTTGCCGCTGAACATGGTGATGTGACGCAGGATGGGTGCGACCGGTTTGACGACGATTTCCTCGGTATCGAACACCCGGTCGACGATGATCCCCAGCAGGCTGGCGCCGACCTGAGCCACCACGATATGGGCGCCGGCATCGGTGGTTTCGGTGGCACCCAGGCCCAGAAGATCGCTCAATGACACCAGCGGCAGCAGCCGGTCGCGCAGGCGCAGTACGGGCGTGTCG
Source organism: Acetobacteraceae bacterium (assembly GCA_043785025.1). Taxonomy (GTDB): domain Bacteria; phylum Pseudomonadota; class Alphaproteobacteria; order Acetobacterales; family Acetobacteraceae; genus Rhodopila. The sequence continues at coordinate 33,800 of JAYVXQ010000358.1, read as the reverse complement.
TTGATCCGTTCGATAACGTTTTGATCGGTCGCATCCGCCGGGGTGTCCGCCTTTGGGCCGGTGCGCCGCGCGCGGACCAGTTCGACGACGCTGATCTGGGGAATGGCGAAGCGTTCCGACGCCGCCTCGACGATCAGTGCCGAGACGATCGCCAGCGTCAGCGGGATTTTGATCGTGAAGGTGATGCCCGCGCCCGCTGTGCTTTTCAGATCGACGGTGCCGCCGATTTTCTCGATGTTGGTTTTCACCACATCCATCCCCACGCCGCGTCCGGACACCGCGGTGACGGCGGCGGCGGTGGAGAATCCGGCGCGGAAGATGAAGCGCTGGATCTGGACTTCCGGCATCGCCGCCAGCTCCGCCTCGGTCGCCAGCCCGTTGGCCAGTACCGTGGCGCGGATCTTGTCGGGGGCGAGGCCGCGCCCATCGTCGGAAATCTCGATCAGGATGTGGCCGCCCTCGTGGAACGCGTTCAGCGTGATGCGGCCGGTTTCCGGCTTGCCCGCCGCCCGCCGCTCCTCCGGGCTTTCCAGGCCGTGATCGCCGCTGTTGCGGACCATGTGCGTCAGCGGATCCTTGATCAGTTCCAGCACCTGGCGGTCGAGTTCGGTGTCGGCGCCCACCATCGTCAGCTCGATCTTCTTGCCGAGGTCGCGCGACAGATCGCGCACCAGGCGCGGCAGTTTGTTCCAGGCGTTGCCGATCGGCTGCATACGGGTTTTCATCACCCCTTCCTGCAATTCCGAGGTGATGTGCGACAGCCGTTGCAAGGGCGCGGTGAAGGCGCAGTCTTCGCGCGCGTGGGCCAGTTGCATCAGCTGGTTGCGGGTCAGCACCAGCTCCGACACCAGGGTCATCAAATCTTCCAGCACGTCGACGGTGACGCGGATGGTTTGCGCGGCCGACTGGGCCTGACCCGGCGCGGTGTCCATGGCGGCGGGCGGTTCGTGGGCGGCGGGCGGCTCTGGGGCGGCGGGCGGTTCCGGGGGGTCGTCAGGCGCGGGCACGGCGGCGGCGATGTCCACCGGCTCCGGGGTTTGGCGCGCGGCCGCCGCGTTCAGCGCGGCGATCATCGCGGCGTCGTCGCCGGCGGGTTCGGCGCCGGTTTCGCCAAGCCCAGACACGATCGCGTTGATGCGGTCCAGTGCCGCCAGGATCTGACTGACGATATCGGGCGACGCCGACATCGTGCCGTCGCGCAATTGGCCCAGTACGTTTTCGGCGGCATGCGCCAGCCGTTCCAGGCGCGGCAGGCCCAAGAAGCCGCAGGTGCCTTTGATGGTGTGCACCATGCGGAAAATGAGCGAGAGGGTGTTGGCGTCGTTGGGGGTTCGCTCCAGCGTCAGCAGCGCCACATCGAGGTCGGCGAGACTCTCATTGGTTTCGGTCAGGAAATCGGCGAGCAAATCGTCCATACGGCCCCCAGGCGAGCGAGCAACCCGGCGGGACGCGCGGGTGGGAACCGCATTGATGACCGGAGATTACGAAGAAAAGGTAAACAAGCGGGCATCAGGCGAAATATTTTCGACTGAAATATTCTCGACCGGCGGACGGGGGGGGCGGCGGACGGCGGATGCTCAGGCCGCGCTGAGCCGCCAGGCCGCGATGCCGGATCCGCCGCCCGGCAAAGGCCCCATCACCGGCGACAGCCGCCGCTGCTGACTGAGCACCAGCAACGCCGTCAGCGGCATCTGCAGCGTGCGGGCCGAGGTGAGCGCGTCGATCGCCGCGGCCTCATTTTGCACGCAGGCCGTGAGGCCCGCGGGCCATTCGGCGTTGGGTCCGCCGATCAGGACGAAGACATCGTCGGGCGCGCCGCTGAGGGTGATCACGCCGCCTTTTGGCAGGCAATCGGCGGCGACCAGCACGAGGTTCAGCACCAGCCTGCCGGAGCCCATTGGGAACGGGACATGGGAGGTCATGCTGGATGTGTCGAGGCCGATGCGCCGCGCGGCGAGCGGCCCATCCGCCAAAGCGCGCAGCTCCACGACCGTCATTGGCGACGCTTCGGGCCCCCAGGCCGCCCTCAGCAGGCGCAGCCGTTGCGCCAGATCGCGTGACGCCGCGATCGCGAAGCTGGCGTATTCATTGTCGCCGGCCCCCGCGCTGCCTATATCGTCGATCAACAGGTCCAATGCTCCGCCGACTGTCCCGATCGGACCGCTGAGATCATGGCAAAGCCGCGCGCTGACCTGTTCGACGAGGCGCATCGTGTCGATAAGGTCCGGCATTATGGCTCGTTTCGGCTGTGACGCATGCGAGCCTCGACTTTCTGTCCCGATCCACGACCAAGGGATCAGTGTTACACACGCGCGATTTCCCGGAAAGCCGGTGGCTTTTGGGGCGGTGTTTCAGGTGCGGTGCCAGCCCAGGTTTGTATCGGGAAATGGGATTGCGCGAGTGATATGAGATGGAGTAACGTGTTAACCATGATCGATCCGTTTGGCCGTCCCATCAGCTATCTCCGGGTGTCCGTCACGGACCGCTGCGATTTGCGCTGCGTTTATTGCATGTCGGAAGATATGACGTTCCTGCCGAAGCGGGAGCTTCTGACCCTGGAGGAGCTCGATCGCATTTGCGGCGCCTTCGTCAGGCTTGGCACGACGAAATTGCGGATCACGGGCGGGGAGCCGCTGGTGCGGCGCGACATCGGCCGGCTGTTTCAGTCATTGGGCGCGCGGCTCGGGAACGGGCTCGACGAACTGACGCTTACCACCAATGGCACGCAACTGACGAAACACGCCGAGGGGCTTTACGCCGCGGGCGTGCGGCGGATCAACGTGTCGCTCGACAGTCTCATTCCGGCCCGCTTCACCCAACTGACGCGTCTCGGCAAGATCGAGGCGACGCTGGACGGCATCTTCGCCGCCAAAGCCGCCGGTCTGGCGATCAAGATCAACGCCGTCGCCATGAAGGGCGTGAACGAGGACGAGTTCGACTCGATGATCGCGTGGTGCGGCGAACACGGGTTCGATTTGTGCCTGATCGAGACCATGCCGATGGGTGAGATCAACGAGGATCGGACCGACCAGTATCTGCCGCTGTCGATCGTGCGCGGGAAGCTTCGGAAAACCTGGACGCTGGAGGATACGGATTACCGCACCGGCGGGCCCGCGCGGTATTTCGATATCAAGGAAACCGGTCAGCGCATCGGCTTCATCACGCCGATGACGCATAATTTCTGCGAAAGCTGCAACCGCGTGCGCCTGACCTGCACCGGCACGCTGTACATGTGTTTGGGGCAGGACGATTCGGCGGAATTCCGGCCCTTGCTGCGCGACGGCGCGTCAGACCAGGACCTGGAGGACGCGATCCACGCCGCGATCGCGCGCAAGCCGAAAGGCCATGATTTCATCATCGACCGGCGTCATGAAAAAGCCTCGGTCAGCCGGCATATGAGTGTAACCGGCGGTTAACAGCGCCGGATCTGGGAAGGAGTTCGTCATCATGCGTGCGGCCTGGTTATTGTCCGGTTTGGTTCTGGCGAGCGTGGCCTCAAACCCGGTTCTCGCGGCGGATACGCCAAGCGCGTCGCAGTTGATCGATTCGTTGACGCCCTCCGCAGGCCCCGTCGTCACCCGCGGTATCCGCCTGGGTGGTCAGGCGCCCGCCGCGCCGGCCGCCATCAGACCCATGACGCCCCCGCACGCCAACAACGGCGCGCAGCCTGAAGCCCGTCCGGTCGTGGCACGTCCCGCCGAGGCCAATTTGTCGGTGCCGTTCGCCACCGGCTCGGCCGAGGTCTCGCCCTCCGCGGCGCGCGTGCTGGATCGTTTGGGCGAGGCGCTCACCAGTCCGAAACTCGCCGATTACCGGTTCCGGGTGGAGGGGCATACCGACACCGTCGGTCAACCTGAGTCCAATAAACAATTATCGGAGCAACGGGCGGCGGCGGTGCAGGCCTATCTGGTCACCAGGTATGGCATCGATCGCGCGCGGTTGACGCCGGCGGGCATGGGTCAGGACGGATTGCTGGTCGAGACCGGTCCGGGCGTGCCGGAACCGCGCAATCGCCGCGTGCTCGTGGTCAATCTGGGACGGTAACGTCGTCCATCAGCATCGTTTCCGCGGTCGCGCCGGATCGGGCGAACTCTGGTGCGCGCGCGAGGCGACGCGGATCGGCGCGATAGGCGTCCAGGTGCGCGGCCGATTGAAACCGGATGACATGAATTTCGGTCGCGCTGTCGCCGCTGCGTAAGCGCTGCGTCAGGACCCCGCCGTGCTCCGCCAGCAAGGGTAACACCGCGTCCTCATAAGCCAGAAACGCGGCCAGCCCGTCCGGGGGTATGCGAAAAATCGCGCACAGGGTCATGGAGGATGCTGGCATGATCGCGGACTCCGGCTTGCGTCGCGGGCATTGTTCGGCCAAACCACCGGCCGGAAGAAATCATGCCACATGAGGAAGCCCATGTCCGCTCCAGGACCTCGCACTCTGTTCGATAAGATCTGGGACAGCCACGTTGTCGAGCGGCTGCCGGACGGCACCTGCATTCTGTATATCGATCGTCATCTGCTTCATGAGGTGACAAGTCCCCAGGCGTTCGAGGGGTTGCGTCTCGCCGGGCGGACATTGCGGCGCCCGGATCTGACCATCGCGGTCGCGGATCATAACATTCCGACGGTGGGTTTGCGTACGCCCGCCGATATCAAGGAAGAAGACAGCCGCATCCAGGTCCAAACGCTGGAGATGAACGTCAAGGCGTTCGGCGTGCCCTATATTCCGATCCTCGACGTCCGTCAGGGCATCGTTCACATTATCGGCCCCGAATTGGGCTTGAGCCTGCCCGGCGCGACCATCGTTTGTGGCGACAGCCATACCTCGACGCATGGCGCCCTCGGCGCGCTGGCCTTCGGCATCGGCACGTCCGAGGTCGAGCATGTCATGGCGACGCAGACCCTGCTGCAGGCGCCGCAGAAGAACATGCGCATTGACGTCACCGGTACGTTGGGCCTCGGCTGCACGGCGAAAGACGTGGTGCTGGCGATCATCGGCAAGATCACCACCGCCGGTGGCAATGGCCATGTGATCGAGTACACCGGCGACACGATTCGCGCGCTCGATATGGCGGGACGGATGACGGTGTCGAACATGACGATCGAGGCGGGTGCGCGCGCCGGTCTGATCGCCCCGGATCAACTGACGTTCGACTATATCAAAGGCCGGGAATACGCGCCGAAAGGCGAGGATTTCGAAAAAGCCGTGGCGTACTGGAAAACCCTGCCGTCCGACAAAGGCGCCCGTTACGATACCGAGGTGTTCATGACGGCGGCCGAAATCGCGCCGATGGTCACCTGGGGCACCACGCCCGGACAGGTCATTCCGGTGACGGGCGTCGTGCCGGACCCCGCCGATGAAGCGGATCCCGGCAAGCGCGCGCAGTTGCAACGCATGCTCGATTACATGGCGCTGACACCGGGTCAGCGGATGACCGATGTCAGCGTCGACGTCGTGTTCATCGGGTCCTGCACCAACGGACGGATCGAGGATATTCGCGCCGCGGCCCATGTCGCCAAGGGCCGCAAGGTCGCCGCTGGTGTGCAGGCGCTGGTCGTGCCGGGCTCCGGTCAGGTGAAGAAACAGGCCGAGGATGAGGGCCTGGATCGTATTCTGTTGGAGGCGGGTTTCGAATGGCGGGATCCCTGCTGTTCGATGTGTTTGGGCATGAACCCGGATAAGCTGACGCCGGGCCAACGCTCGGCCAGCACGTCGAACCGCAATTTCGAGGGGCGGCAGGGCATTGGCGGGCGCACCCATCTGGTGTCTCCGGCGATGGCGGCGGCGGCGGCGGTGACCGGTAAATTCGCCGATGTGCGGCAATTGGGCTGAGCGGGAGCAACGGACATGGACAAGTTCACGACTCTGACGGGCATCGCGGCACCCTTGCCGATGCAGAACGTCGACACCGATAAAGTGATCCCCGCGCGGTTTCTGAAGACGATCAAACGCACCGGCCTCGGCGTGCATCTGTTCGACGCCATGCGTTACAACAAGGACGGCTCAGAGAACCCCGATTTCGTTCTGAACCAGGAACCATATCGCAAGGCCGAAATCCTGATCGCCTACGAAAATTTCGGTTGCGGCTCCTCGCGCGAGCACGCGCCATGGGCCTTGCTGGATTTCGGCATCAGATGTGTGATCGCGCCGGATTTCGCCGACATCTTCTTCAACAACAGTTTTAAGAACGGCATCCTGCCGGTGCGCCTGCCGCGCGCGGTGTGCGAACAGTTGGTGGAAGACAGCAAGTTGGGCGGCAATGCCCGCGTCACCATCGACCTGGAACGCCAGGTCGTGGTGCGTCCCAACGGCGAGGAATTGCATTTCGAGGTCGATCCGTTCCGCAAGCATTTGCTGCTGAACGGATTGGATGACATTGGTCAGACATTGCAACATGCCTCGGCGATCGACGGTTATGAGGCCGCGCGGCTCGGTCAGCCCTGGCTGCCGACGATCGCGGCCTGACGTAACGATAAGGACACGAACATGGCGGCGAACAAGAAATTATTGATCCTGCCGGGCGACGGCATCGGGCCCGAGGTGATGCGCGAGGTGCGGCGCATCATCGACTGGATGGATCGCCGCCGGATGGTGACCTTCGACGTGACCGAGGATCTGGTCGGCGGTGCCGCGATCGACGCGCGCAAGACGCCGATCGCCGATCAAACCATGCAGGCGGCGAAGGACGCCGACGCCATCCTGTTCGGCTCGGTCGGCGGACCGAAATGGGACACGCTTGGCTTTGACATGCGGCCGGAGATCGCGATTTTAAGATTGCGCAAAGAACTCGACATTTTCGCCAATTTGCGGCCCGCGATCGTGTTCGATCCGCTGGTCGATGCCTCGACGTTGAAACCGGACGTCATCCGCGGCCTGAATCTGATGATCGTGCGCGAAAGCACCGGCGGGATTTATTTCGGCGAGCCGCGCGGCGTGGAGACGCTGGCGGATGGGCAGCAGCGCGGCTTCGATACCGAAACCTATACCACGCATGAGATCGAACGGGTCGGCCGGGTCGCCTTCGAACTCGCGCGCAAACGGCAAAACCGTGTGTGCAGCGTCGAGAAAGCCAATGTGATGCAGTCCGGCCTGTTCTGGCGCCAGACCATGACGGCGTTGCGGGCGAAAGAGTTTCCGGATGTGGAACTGACGCACATGTACGCGGATAATTGCGCGATGCAGTTGGTGCGGTCGCCGAAACAATTCGACGTTATCGTGACGTCGAATCTGTTTGGCGATTTGTTGTCGGATCTCGCCTCGATGTTGACCGGCAGTCTGGGGATGCTGCCCTCGGCGACGATGGGGGCGGTGCAGCCGTCGGGCAAGCGCCATGCGCTGTATGAGCCGATCCATGGCAGCGCGCCGGATATCGCGGGCAAGGGGATCGCCAATCCGCAGGCGCAAATCCTGAGTTTCGCCATGCTGCTGCGCTATTCCTTCGGCATGGACGAAGACGCCGCGTTGATTGAGAAAGCCTGCGTCAACGTGCTTGGCACCGGGTTGCGCACCGCCGACATCATGGGCGTCGGCACCGCGCGCGTCAGCACCAACGTGATGGGCGAGGCGATCGTGCGGGAGTTGGATAAACTCTCGGCCTGATACCAGCGCGCGTTATGATTGACCCATCTTTGATGGCTCAATCGGCGCTGGAACTTTTTTTGTTTCGCGCGCCGCCGCCCGCTAACCCGGCGCGCCATACCAGCGCGCGGAAATGATGGGAGAGTTATCATTTCCGCGCGCTGGTATGAGTTGCACGCCCTCCGAATGGGCCTCATGCTGACGGCTCACATGACGACGGGAGCCGCGTGACGATGCCCAAAGCCCAGACCGATGACGGGATCGCCCTGTATTACGAGGAAACCGGGGCGGGAACGCCGGTTATCTTCGTGCATGAATATGCGGGCGATCATCGCGCCTGGGAACCGCAAATGCGGCATTTTGGCCGGCGGTATCGCGCCATTACTTATGCCGCGCGTGGCTATCCGCCGTCGGACGTGCCGGATGACGTCGGGAAATACTCGCAGGCCCGCGCGGCGGACGACATTAAATCCGTGCTGGATCATCTGAAGATCGACAAAGCCCATGTCGTGGGCCTGTCGATGGGCGGTTTCGCCACGCTGCATTTCGGTTTCCGCCATCCTGACCGCGCGCTGTCGCTGGTGGTCGCGGGCTGCGGCTATGGCGCGGAAAAGGGTGCGACCGATAAATTCCGCGCCGAGGTCGAGACGATCGCGAAATTCATCGACGACAACGACATCGCGGTCTTCGCTGAGAAATACGCTTATGGCCCGACGCGCGTGCAGTTCGAGAACAAGGACCCGCGCGGCTTCGCGGAGTTCAAACAGCAACTGGCGGAGCATTCGAAAGTTGGCGCCCGCAACACGCAGTTGGGCGTGCAGGGGCAGCGTCCGTCGCTGTATGATCTGGTGGATCAGATGAAAACTCTGACCGTGCCGACGCTGATCCTGACCGGCGATGAGGACTGGCCGTGTCTGCAACCGGCGTTGTTGATGAAGCAGACCATTCCCTCGGCCGGGTTGTCGGTGATGCCGAATTGCGGCCACACCATCAATATCGAGGATCCCGATCAGTTCAACCAGTTGGTCGGCGATTTCCTCGCGCAGGTGGATTCCGGGCGGTGGCCGATGCGCGATCCGCGCGCCATGAGCGCGTCGATCACCGGAATGAAATAGCCGCTATTTCACCACCATGATGCCCTTGGCGGTGTCCTGGTGGAAATCGCCGAAGAACTTGTGCTCGCCCGGCGCGAGGGGGCCGAGAAAGATCGTCACGGTCTGCCCGGCGGGCACCAGTTTTTCGCGGTTGAGGGAGGCGCTTTCGAATTCCTCGGGCGTCGGGTCGCTGTTCTTGACCATCAGCTTGAATTTCACGTTCGCCGGTACTTCGATCCGCTCCGGCACGAACCGGTGGCCGCGGACTTCCAGGTTCACGACGTCGTCAGCCCAAGCGGCGCCGCTGGCGGCGAGGATGCCGGCCAGCATCATGCCGGCGGCGAGCGGACGCACCGTTGAGGACCGCGATCCGCCGTTGTTCCGGACGGGCCGCGGTTGTTTGGACCGGCCGATCACCTGGGTCAGAACCAACAGCGTGGTGATGGTCGCAATCCAGGCGGCCAGTTGAATGCCGGATGGGCGCGCGGAATAGCCGACCAAAGCGTGCATCCCCTTGCCGACGAGGCTTTTGTCCGCGAGCAACGCGCTGGTATCCCAGATTTGCTCGCCCCAGGCGGGCAGCAGGTCGGCGCTGTGCAGGATCGACGCGGCCTGACCCGCCATGCCCGCCGCCATCAGCGCGATCAGCCAGTTGGTGATGGCGAACAGCCGGTGGATCGGAATGGCGACCAGACCGCGATACAGCAGCCACGACGTCGCGCAGGCCAGCACAAGTCCGGACAGGCCGCCCGAAACCAGGGGAACGGCGCCGGTGTTCGATCCTGCGGCGAGGCCGAACAGGAACAGCACGACCTCGGCCCCTTCGCGCAGCACGGCGACGGCGACGACGATCGACAGAGCCAGCAAGGACCGCTGCCCCAGTTTCACTTCCTGACCGATCTGGCGCATGTCGGCGGCCATTTTGCGTCCGTGGCTGGCCATCCAGCCGACATGCCAGGTTAACATCAGGACGGCGAATCCGAGGATGGTGGCGGTGAAAACTTCCTGGCCCGCGCCTTGAAAGGCCTCGGACAAGGCAGCGGCGAAGATCGCCACGAAGCCCGCGCCCGCGGCCCCCGCGCCGATGCCGCCGCCGATCCAGCGCGCGCGGCCCGCGACGCCCGCGGTCGCCGCCAGAATGATGCCGACGATCAGCCCAGCTTCCAGGACTTCACGAAAGACCAGGATCATGCTCACGATCATAATAGTGCCTCGCGGTCTGCAAATGCGAACCATTCGCAACTGACCCAGGCATACACGGCCCAAACGGGGCATGCAAGGGCAACACGCTCATGAGCCCCCCCCGGCGTCCCCCCGGTTGCGGCGGGTCTGGCCCGCGCGTACCGTGAGTATCCGCCTACCCGCGCAACCCATGCGCAAACGTCTCGAAGGGATCGCGCCATGTCCAACCGCTTCTCGCGCGTCGCGGCCCTCGCGCTGACCGTGTCTTTTTACGGCGGTCCGCTGATCGCCGGTCCGAACGATATTTTGATCGGCCTGGATCAGAAAGTCACCTATGGACCGGAGGGCGCCATCAACGGCGCGCCCGGAAAAGATGAAGTCCTGGTCCTGGATGTCACGAAACCGGACAAGCCGGTGGTCCGCGCGCGGCTGACCATGGCGAACTCCCTGCTTGGTCCGCCGACCAATTTGCAAATCACGCCGGACGGGAAATTGGGTCTGGTCGCCAGTTCCGTCGTGCACACGCCCGATGAGGCGGGGTTTAAGGTCTCCCCCGACGAGCGTCTTTTCGTGATCGATCTGACCGCCTCGCCACCCAGGATCGCGGATACCGTGACGGTTGGTAAACAGCCGTCGGGTCTCGCGATTTCCCGCAAGGGCGATCTGGCGCTGGTCGCCAACCGCAACGGGAAAAGCGTGTCGGTGCTGTCGATCAACGGGGCGAAGGTCAGTCTGGTGGCGGATGTGCCGATGGAAGCCGAGGCCGCCGCCGTCGCCATCACCCCTGACGGCAAGCGCGCGTTCGTGTGTTTGAACGTGGTGAACCGGATCGCCGTGCTGACCATCGACGGGCAGAAAGTCACCTATGATAAGTCGATGGACATTCTGGCGGATTTCAATCCGTATAATGTCGACGTCTCGCCCAACGGAAAATTCGCGATCGTGTCGCATCTCAGCGTCAGCAAGAACAACGCCGACGTCATGACCGTCATCGATCCCACCGGACCGCATCCCCACGTGGTCGGTGGCGTTCTGCCGGGCAAGGGACCCGAGGGGTTCGCGATTTCACCCGACGGAAAATGGGTCGCGACGGCGTTGCTGTTGGGCTCCGGTGCGCGCCCAGGAGATTGGTCGAAAACAAAAACGGGGGAGCTGGTGTTGATGGCGTTCGACCAGACGAAGGGCGAGCTGACGATCGCGTCCCGCGTGCCGATTGGCGGTCTGCCGGAGGGGTTGGCGTTCAGCCCGAAAAGCGATGTGCTGTATGTTGGCAATTATTTCGATAACGATTTGCAGGTGTTTCGCACCGGCGGCGGCAAGTTGAAACTGGTGGGTCCGAATTTGAAACTGGGCGGCCAGCCGGCGTCGATGCGCGCGGTCGCGCGGTAGGCGCGCGGGATGTGTGTCGCGTTAGGCGCGCGGGATGTGTGTCGCGGTAGGCGCGCGGGATGATGTCACGACTTCTGCTGATCGCCCTATTATTATGCCTCAGCGTGCCCTTGACCGCCTCCGCCGCGCCGCGCCGGGTCGTTTCACTGAACTTATGCACGGACCAGTGGTTAGTGTCGCTCGCGCCCGACGTCGTGGCGGGCCTGACCATGCTGTCGCGCGATCCCGCGTTATCCTACGTCGCGTCGCGTGCCGCCGATCTGCCGGTGGTCCGCGCCTCGGCCGAGGCGGTGCTGGCGCGCGACCCCGATCTGATCCTCGCCACACCGTTCGGCGCCCGCGCCGCGGTCGATCTGTTGATCCGCATGGGCGCGCCGGTCCAGCGGTTCGACATTCCCACCGATTTCCCTTCGTTGCGCGCGACGATCCGCCGCCTCGCCGTCGTGTTGGAACGGTCTGACCGGGCCGAGGCATTGATCGCCGACATGGATGCCCGCCTGGACACCCGCCTGCCGCCGCGGGGTCCCGCGCGCCGGACCTTGGTGTGGCAACCCCGGGGGTGGACGGCGGGACCGGGCGGCTTCACCGATGCGATCCTGCGCGCGGCGGGCCTGACCAACACGGGCTCCGGCCGGCGGATTGGGTTGGAGGCGTTGGTCCGTGATCCGCCTGACCTGCTGGTGATCCCTGGGGATCGCGCCGGTCCCTCGCTGGCCACCGACCTCGCGCGGCATCCCGCCTTGCGCGATCTGACCACCCGCGTCCTGCCCACCGATCTGACGATCTGCCCCCTACCGTTTTCGGTTGGGGCGGTGGAGCGGTTGGTGCGATAGGGTCGCCGCTGGCATGACCAAACGAGCACCGAGAATCTGGGGTCTGGCAAATCCGCGAACCGTGGGTTTAGCAAATCCGCGAACCGTGGGTTCGACCAACCAGCGCATGGCCGTGACGATCAGCCTGCTCGTGCTGGTATTATGCGGCCTCTCGCTGCTGATCGGCGATGGCTTCATCGGAGCGGCGCCCATGCGGATCGTGTGGGAGATCCGCATCCCCCGAACCCTGCTCGCGGTGCTGATCGGCGGCGGTTTGGGGCTGTCGGGGGCGGTGCTGCAAGGCGCGTTGCGCAATCCGCTCGCCGATCCCGGCCTGTTGGGCGTCACGCCCGCCGCCGGTTTGGGGGCAATGATCGCGTATTATTGGGACCTCTCAGCGTGGTTCCCGATGTGGTTCCCGATGTGGTTTCCCTGGGCGCGGCCGATCGGTGGGCTGATCGGCGCGGCGATCGGCCTGACATGCCTGCTGCGTCTGGGCGGGCGCGCGGTGTCCGGCCCCTCCCTGATCCTGGCGGGCGTGGCGGTGTCAGCCATCGCCGCCGCGCTGATGTCTCTGGCGCTGACGCTCGCACCCAACCCCTTCGCCCTGGCCGAGATCACATTCTGGCTGATGGGCGGGTTGGAGGACCGGACGCTGACCGACGCCGCCATGGCCGCCGCCGTGATCCTGCCCGGTGCGGCGATCCTGCTGACACTGGGACCGGGACTGGACGCGCTCACATTAGGCGAGGACACCGCCGCGTCATTGGGCCAGGCCCCGGCGCGGGTCCTGCGGCGGGCCGCGATCGGTTGCGCGCTGATCGCCGGAGGCAGCGCCGCCGTCGCGGGCGGCATCGGCTTCGTCGGCCTCGTGGTGCCGCATTTGCTCCGGCCGGTACTGGGTTTGCGTCCGGCGTCGTTGTTGGGCGCGTCGGCGTTGACGGGGGCGGCGGTGCTGCTCGCCGCCGATATGCTGGTTCGCGTCACGCCGCTGGTGCTGCCGGTCTCGGCGCCGCCGCCTTTGGGTGTGCTCACGGCGTTATTGGGGGCGCCGTTTCTGATCCGGATCGCCGGCCGGATGGGGCGATGACGAATGGGACGATGACGAATGGGGCGATGACGAATGGGGCGATGACGGGTGGGGAGATGACAAATGGGGCGACGCCGGATGGAGCGATGCCGGATGGGACTACGACTGGGCTGATCGGGTTCAACCTCAGTCTCGGCGGGAAGACGGTGCTGCGCGACATCACGCTGCGGCCGGAGGCGGGCCAGTTGCTGGCTCTGTGCGGGCCGAACGGGGCGGGCAAAACCTCGATCCTGCGGGCGATGGCGGGTCTGGTGGGGAACCAGCCCATGCCCGATCCGCGCCATGTCGCCTATCTGGCGCAAAACGCGCCTCCCGCATGGGCTATGACCGTGGCGCAGGTCGCCGCGCTTGGCCGCATTCCGCACGGCGATCAGGCGGCGGCGCCGATCGAAAGAGCCCTACGTTTGTGCGGGGTCGAGGCATTGCGCGACTCGCCCATCGACCGCATCTCAGGGGGAGAGGCCCGCCGCGCGCTGTTGGCCCGGGTCTTCGCCACCGAACCGCGGGTGATGTTGCTGGATGAACCAACCGCCGACCTCGATCCCGCCGCGAGCCACGCGATCCTGCGCCTGCTGCGCGACACGGCCGAGGCGGGCGCGACGGTGATCGTGGTGCTGCACGCGTTGGAACTGGCGGCGGATTACGCCCACCGCGTCGTGCTGGTGGACCACGGACGCATCGCCGCCGATCTGGGGGAATTGACCTCCGATCAGGTTCTGACCGCCGCCGCCGGAGTTTTCGGAATGCGCGCCGCGATCGGACCCCGCCTGGTGCCCCGCGCATGAGCCCACGATCCTCGGGCCAAACGCGCCCGCGCACGATGATCCAAACGCGCCCGCGCGCGATGATCCAAACGCGGCCGCGCGGCATGGCCAGCACCCTCGTCGCCTCGGTCGCCGTGCACGGCATCGCGTTCGCCGTCGGATTTTTGCTGTTACAGGGCGCGCCGCGCGAAACCGACGCGCCGGACAAGCCGATCGCGATCGAACTGGTGATGGAGGAACGCGCCGGCGGCGCCCAACCCGAGGTCGCGCGGATGCCCGCGCCGCCATCGCCGCCACAACCCGGTCAGCCCGCGCCCGAGGCGGAAGCGGCCCGCCCGTCGCCGCCCCCGGAACCCGCCGCCGCGCCGCGAGCCGAGGCCACCGTCGCGGCCGAACCGCCCCCCGACACCCCCGGGGACACCCCGGGGGACACACGTCGCATCACGGCCGAGATCACGCCGCCATCGGAGCCCAAACAGCAACAGGCGGAGACGAAAACCCAGGCCGCGCCGCCCCCGCCGCCGCCCGCCGCGGAGCCGGTCCCGCCCACCATCAGCCTGAGCGGCACCGACAGCCCGAGCGACGCGCGGGCTTTAGGGCCGAACATCATTCCCGCGGCGCTGGACGCTGTATTCCATAACCGCCCGCCGGAATACCCGGTCGCGTCGGCGCGGGCCGGTGAGCGGGGCGCGGTCGTGCTGGTCATCCATGTCGCGCCCTCGGGCCAGGCGGTGGGTGCCGATGTCGTGCGCAGCTCGGGCTTCGCGCTGCTGGATCGGGCGGCGCGGGAGGCGGTGTTGCACTGGAAATTCCTGCCCGCCGTGAAGGATGGCCAGAATGTCAGCGCTGACATGACAATGCAGTTCGTTTTCGACAACCGGTGAAAGAGACAATCATGGTTCGCATCGATCGGGTGGTGACGCGGGGCGGTGACGGGGGCATGACCTCGCTTGGCGATGGCGCGCGCCTGCGCAAGGACGCCCCCTGGATCGAGGCGATCGGCACGGTCGATGAGGCCAACGCGGCGATCGGTTTTCTGCGGGTCGTCACCGCGGGCGCGGCGGACGCGATGCTGGCGCGGATTCAGAACGATCTGTTCGACCTCGGCGCGGATCTGTGTGTCCCCGGCGAAGGGGGCGACCGGCTGCGCCTGACCGACGGGCCCTCGGCCAGACTGGAGGCGGAGGTTCTGGCGATGAACGCCGACATGCCGGCGTTAACCAGCTTCATCCTGCCCGGCGGGTCGGAGGCGGCGGCGCGCGCCCATCTGGCCCGGACCGTCACCAGGCGGGCGGAGCGGAGCGTGATCGCGGTCGAGGGGTTGAACCCCGCCATCGGCCGGTATCTGAACCGGCTGTCGGATCACCTGTTTGTGTTGTCGCGGCTGCTGAATGACAACGGCACGCGCGATGTGTTGTGGCGGCCCGGCGCCAATCTCTGATCGCGGTTGGTTATAAACCTTCTTTACAAACCTTTGGGCCGGACCAGGATCTGAAACGCCTCAAGCGGTGCGAGGGTCTCGGCGGCGCACACCCGATCGGCCTGGATCGGTCCGATCTCGGTCCCGTCCACGAACCGGGCGAAACACGCCAGCTCATAGCGCGCCGCCGCCGGCCCGCGCAGCCGCAGGCAAAACCCGAGCAATGGCAAATCCAGGCCGCGGCTGCCGCAAAATCGGCCGCCCGGAAGCCAGGGGGAGAGGCGCTCGCGGCTGATCACCGCGCGATATTCCAGGTCCTCGGGCATCAGACCGAGGCGCGGTGTCAGGCTGAACCCCTGGATTGCCCGTCCGCCCCCGCGCGTGCCGACCCAGTCGCCGATGCGCCCCTCGACGTCGCCAATGTTTTCGATATGCGCGATCACCTCGGAGTCGGCGCTCATACCCGCGGCACGCTCCGCTTGCGGCATGGGGGCGGGGGCGGGCGCAGGCGTGGGTGCAGGCGGGGGCGGGGGCGCATGGCCGGCGGGATGACCCGCGAGAATGCCCTGGTCCATGTTCAGCCGCACCAAATGCAGCCCAGGAACGGCCGCCGGTCCGTCGGCCGCGTGCCAGTATAAGGTGACCATGACCGGCGACCGCGCGTCGAGCACCCGGATCAGCGTCGGCTTATCGGTCGCGCCCAACCAGCCATCGGCCCGGAACGCGCTAATACTCACCGTCCGCACCTCGTACTGGGCTCCCGGCGGCAGCGACACCCGCGCCGCCGGCAGACCCATGCCGCGATCCTGCGTGCCCGGCGCCAGTTCCAGACTATAAAGACCCGGATCAAAAGGAATGATGTGGCAGGAGGTAGAGACCGTGGCGCGCTTCGGGTCGTGGCTTTCGGACATGGCAACCTCCTGGATCGTGACCGGTTCCGGTTGAACCCATCCCGATCTGAATTTCGTCTCGCCGAGGGCGATTCACGCAACAGGTCTCGACGAACCCGGCGCCATCGCCCTCGTGTCATCCGCCCCGCGCCCGTGCGATGCTTACGGACGCGCCCTCACCCGTGGCCCGTCCCGCCGCGCCGCCTGACCGTCGAACGACGGGGCCTGCCTATCGCATTCACGCGGGGTTTGTCGAACGTCATGAGGGGCGGTCGAGCCGCGGCGCACCCCCCCTTTACAATGCGCCCGCCCATCCGTGATCCTTCGCCCGCCGATGCCGCGCGGCCCAATCAGGCATGCGCGTCAGCGGCGGGGAAAACAGGAGATCCAGGATCGCATGCTGTTTCTCGTGATCAGCGAGCCAAGGCCGGAACCCCCGTCCTCTGTCACCGCTCAGCGCAAACGTTTCTGGATCTGGGCCGGCCCGCTGCAAACCTCGGGCGAACTGCGATCCTTGCACGCGAAAGTCGGCCGCGGCGCCGTCGCGCTGTTCGACGTCCCGTCCAATGAGCGTCTGCATCAGCGCCTGAACGAGTGGGCGGACATCATTCCCGCGCATTTCCAGGTCCATGCCCTGATCGATTCCGACGCGGCGAAAGCCTTCCTCGACACGCCCTGACCCCACTCTGGAGACCTTCGCGACATGGCTAACAGCCCATTGGACGGCATGCGGGTGCTGGACTTCACCACCACCATCGCGGGCCCTTATTGCACCCGGATGATGGCCGATCTCGGCGCCGAGGTCATCAAGGTCGAAACCGCCGAGGGCGATATGATGCGCACCCGCCCGCCCTTGCGCGACGGCGCCTCGACGTCGTTCGGCCAGCTCAACGCGGGTAAACAGAGCATCGTGCTGGATCTGAAAAGCCCCGAGGGGCGCGAGGTGGTGCTGCGGTTGCTGACCACCTGTGATTTCCTGGTGGAAAACTTCCGGCCCGGCGTGATGAAACGGTTCGCGCTGGATTACGAGACCCTGTCGGCGCGGCATCAGGAGCTGATTTACTGCTCGATCTCCGGCTACGGTCAAACCGGGCCATCGTCGGGATTGGCGGCCTACGCGCCCGCGATCCACGCCGCGTCGGGCTTCGACATAGCCCACATGGCGTATCAGCCAGGCCGCGACCGGCCGGATAATTGCGGCATTTACATCGCCGACATCGTCAGCGGCACCTATGCTTTCGGCGCCATCATGGCGGCGCTGGCCCAACGCCACACCACCGGATTGGGCCAGCATATCGACGTGTCGATGCTGGAAACGATGCTGACGCTGCTGGTGGGAGAGGTGCAGACCGCTCAATTCCCGGTCGCCCCACCGGGCCGGCCCATGTTCGGGCCGGTGAAGACAAGCGACGGCTTCATCATGCCCGCCGTCGCCAGCGAGAAAACCTTCCAGAGCCTGTGTCACGCGGCCGGCCACCCGGAATGGATCGCCGACGCCCGCTTCGCCCGCTATGCCAACCGGCGCGACAATTGGGGGATCTTCGTCGATCTGTTGGAGGTCTGGTCCGGCACCCTGACGACCGAGGCCTGCCAGGCCGCCTTCGACGCCGCCGGAGTTCCAAGCTCCCCCTACCGCACCGTGAAGCAGGTTCTGGACGACCCGCAGCTGGCCCATCGCGGCGCTTTGGCCGAGGTCCGCGACCACGGCGGGACATTCAAAGTGGTTAATCCGCCTTTCCGTTTATCCGCGGTGCCGGTGAAGGTGAACGGATTCGCCTCCGGCCTGGGTCAGCAGACCCGCGAAATTCTGGAATTGGCGGGTTACGCGCCCGATGAGATCGAAAAAATGTTGGCGGCTGGAACCGTTGGGGTTGGTCACTGATTACGGATTCTGTGTGCGATAGGCCACACCAGTCTCGGTTGGGTGTGTTTTTTAGACTCCTACACGTCATGCGTGTCCAAACCCAGGAGGATACGCCGAATACGGTCCCGTGCCCTGGGCCAGCCGTTCGGGGATGAAGCTGTGGATAACTTTGTCTGTAGCCGATGTGTCCCGCCGGTTGTGTGATCCGGGTCACACCCAAATTCGTTGAGACAATGAATTTTTGAGGGTCCGCTATGCATTTTTTTCAGGTTTGTGGGTTGATCCGGTAACTTCTGTCCGGTAACCCCGGCGCCATGCGAATTCTGACACTCCTGCTCACCATCCTCGCTTTTCCGGCCAACGCGGCCAGTTTTTGCGGTAATATGGTGATGCCAGCGGGCTCTTTGGGGTCAATCTCCCGAGGGTTCGCCTCACACCACGCCGGCATCGATCTCGCCGCGCCATTGGGCTCAACCATCCGATCGGCCGCCGCCGGGACCGTCACCTATTTCGGGTGGTATCACGGCTACGGCAACATGATCGACATCCAGCACGCGGACGGTCTGATTACCCGCTATGCTCATATGTCCAGCTTCGTGCCGGATCTGGGCGTTGGGACGGCGGTCAAGACCGGGCAGATCATCGGGATGGTCGGCAGGACCGGTCACGCGACCGGCAACCACATTCATTTCGAGGTGCGTTTGAACGGCTATGCCGTCGATCCGGCCCCCTGGATCGGCGTCGGCAGCTGCATCGTTCAATCGCCGAAGGCGCCGTTGGAAGAAGCGTTCGCCCCCGCCGCCCGCCGGTAATCCTCTTCCCGCAACGCAGCGATCAGCGCGGAGCCCCTGGGTTCCGCGCTTTTTGTTGGGCGGCCTATCGCTCGGGCCCAAGGGTGGTGGATCGGACATCGATCGATCGTGGATCACGAAATTCTTGACGAAATGGGGCTGTTGGGGTAGTGGATGGGAACACACGAGTTGGCGTTCGAAGATATCTCCGGACGACGGAATGGCCCCACGGAGTGTCTGCTCCGTGGGGTTTCTTTTAGCCTCGCATCAAGATCGTGATGACAATGTGAAGACATGTCAGCGCGACCTGAAGCCAGGCACACACGATGTTCGCATCCAAAGAGATCACCTCCGTCAGCCCCCGAGGATTGACCGGGCATCCCTGGATGTCCCCGACCCGGGGGCGATCTCCGCGTACCAGCTCCGGCGTTAAGATCCGGTGAATCGGACATGATCCGAGCACCATTTCGCGTGAGCCCCTTGCCAACGTCGCGGGCATCCCATACTTATCGTTTACACCAAATTCTCCGCCGCTTTACCGGGGGGTGGCCTTAACCGGCCGCCTTTTTTTGCTTTGGATGAACCTGACCACGCCGCACCGCTGACCCTGGAGGCCAAACTGGCCGCCATCGTCGGCCCGCGCCTTGAGCCCATGGGCTTCGAACTCGTACGCCTCGCCGTACTGGGCCGCGAACACATGACCATCCAGATCATGGCCGATCGCGTCGATGGCGGCCTGATCACGGTCGAGGATTGCGAGCAGATCAGCCACTATCTCAGCACGGTTTTCGACGTCGAGGATCCAATGACCAGCGCCTGGACGCTGGAGGTCAGCTCGGCGGGGATCGACCGCCCGCTGACCCGGCCGAAGGACTGGATCCGCTTCGCCGGTCACCTCGCGCGGGTGGAGACCCATTTCCCGGTCGACGGCCGCAAACGCTTTAACGGCGTCATTCTGGGGTCCGATGGCACCACCGGCACCATGCGCCTCGACGACGGGACCGAGGCGATTCTGACGCTGTCCGACATCCGCCGCGCGAAACTGGTTCTGACCGACGCGTTGATCGCCTTCACCGCCCCGACCGCCATCCCTCATTAACCCCCGGGTAAACCCAGAGGCTCCCCATGGATACCGCCATCGCCCGCCCCGAACTGCTGCTGGTCGCCGACGCCGTCGCGCGGGAGAAAAATATCGAGCGCGAGGAAGTCCTGGAAGCGATGGAGCAGGCCATTCAAAAGGCCGGCCGCGCCAAGTACGGGCATGAGAAAGACATCCGCGCCACCATCGACCGCAAGACCGGCGACGTCCGCCTGTCACGCTGGACCGAGATCGTCGAGACGATCGAAAACGAGGAAACGCAGATGTCCGCCCGGGACGCGCTGAAGCTGTTTCCGGACAAGGCCGTCGGCGAGTTCGTCGTCGATCCCCTGCCGCCGATCGATTTCGGCCGCATCGCCGCGCAGACCGCGAAACAAGTGATCGTCCAGCGCGTGCGCGAATACGAGCGCAAGAAGCAATACGAGGAATTCAAGGATCGCGTCGGCGAGGTCATCAACGGCACCGTCAAACGCACCGAGTACGGCAATCTGATGGTCGAACTCGGCAAGGCCGAGGCGCTGTTGCGCCGCGACGAACTGATCCCGCGCGAAAGTTTTCGCAACGGCGACCGCGTGCGCGCCTATATCTACGACGTGCGCGAAGAGCCGCGCGGTCCGCAAATTTTTCTGTCGCGCACTCATCCCGGCTTTCTGGCCAAGTTATTTGCTCAGGAGGTGCCGGAGATCTATGACGGCATCATCGAGATCAAGGCGGTGTCGCGCGATCCCGGATCCCGCGCGAAAATGGCGGTGATCAGCCGCGATAGCTCGATCGATCCGGTCGGCGCCTGCGTCGGTATGCGCGGCTCCCGCGTCCAGGCCGTGGTGCAGGAACTGCAAGGCGAAAAAATCGACATTATTCCCTGGAGCCCGCAGGCCGCGACCTTCGTCGTCAACGCCCTGGCCCCCGCCGAGGTGACCAAGGTTGTGCTGGACGAGGAAGCCGGCCGGGTCGAGGTCGTGGTGCCCGATGAGCAACTCAGCCTCGCCATCGGCCGCCGCGGCCAGAACGTCCGCCTCGCCTCGCAACTGACCCGTTGGGACATCGACATCCTGACCGAGGCCGAGGAAAGCGAGCGCCGTCAGGAAGAATTCCGCCGCCGCTCCGGCCTGTTCGTGGAGGCGCTGGACGTCGACGACATGATCGCCGGTCTGCTGGTCACCGAAGGCTTCAACACGGTGGAGGAACTCGCCTACACGCCGGCCGATGAGGTCGCCGCGATTGAGGGCTTCGACGAAAGCGTCGCCGAGGAACTGATCCGCCGCGCCGAAACCTTCCTGGCCCGCCGGGATACCGAACTGAATGACAAGCGCGTCGAGTTGGGCGTGACCGATGACATCGCGGCGTTCGAGGAATTCACCCCGGTCATGCTCGTGGCGCTCGGGGAAAAAGGGGTTAAGACCCTCGATGATCTGGGCGACCTCGCATCGGACGAACTGACCGAGATCGTCGGCGCCGAGGCGATGGATGAAGATACCGCGAATGCCATCATCATGGCCGCGCGGGCGCATTGGTTCGATGACGACGCGGCGGCTGCCGCGGCGGTTCCAGGGGATGCGCCAACGGATGCGCCAACGGACGTTCTCGGAGAGGCTCCGGCGGGTGGACCGGCGGGCGGGGAGGCTGGTCACGACTGATCCTGACGCCAATCCCAGAGACACGGATGTTGACGCGGATGTTGACGCGGATTGCGAAGAGTCTGAAACAGGACCTCTTCGCCGCTGCGTGGTGACGCGCGACCGTCTGGCGAAGGAACGGATGATCCGTTTCGTCGTCAGTCCGGATCGCGTTCTGGTGCCGGATCTGGCCGGGAAGCTGCCAGGCAGGGGAATTTGGTTGAGTGCGTCGAGAGATGTGATAGAAGGCCCTCCAAGGGGATTGTCAGGGTCTCGCCCAAACGGGAAACCAGGGGATAAGCCCGCGTCTGTAGGGCCGTTTGGCTCGCCTTTGTCTGGTTTGCTTCCGTCTGGCGCGAACGCCCGCGATCTCATCCGGGCCGTCGCCCGCGCGGCGCGTGGTCCGGTGGCGGTGCCTCCCGATCTTGTGTCCGTGCTGGATACCGCGCTGGTTCGCCGGATCGGAGACTTCATGGGACTGGCCCGCCGGGCGGGTCAGGCGATCGCGGGGTTCGAAAAGGCCCGGGACTGGGTGCGATCGCATCCGGTGGGACTTGTCATGCAGGCCGCCGATGGCAGCATGGCGGAGCGTTCGCGATTTCGCTCCGTTCTACTTGCGTCGGTACCGGTACTCACCCCATTGACGGGCGCGGAACTTGGGCGCGTTTTTGGGCACGATACGGTGGTTCATGTCGCGGTCGCGCGAGGCCGGTTGGCCGAAGCAATGATCCTCGACGCAAGCCGCCTCGCTGGACTGCGCGGCTCGTCCGATTGGGCTGCTAATGACCCGCCGGAAACGGTGGGGGATGAACCGCCTGAAAGGGCGCGCGATACCAATCCGCCGGCGGCGGAACGACGGATAACACCGCACGAGGCGGTGTGATTGAGAATTGCCGCGCGGGGCGGCGTGATAGAGAATTGCCGCGCGGGGCGGTGTGATTGAGAATTGCCGCGCGGGGCGGCGGGGCGGGCAACCGCGGAAACAAACGATGTGACGGGTACCAACGGGTAAAGCATGAGCGAAGGTAACGATCAGGACGGCGGCAAGGGGCGTCTTTCTCTGCGGCCAGCGGCACGACTCGAACTGGGACGCACTGTCGACGCGGGATCCGTGCGGCAAACCTTCAGTCACGGCCGATCGAAGGTCGTGCAGGTCGAGGTGCGCAAGAAGCGCACTGGCGCCCCGGCAACGCCCTCGGCGGCGGCGGGCGCGCCATCCGCCACACCCGGCAACGTGCCTGTCACGGCCCGCGGCGGTATTCCCGCCGCCCGCCCGGCCCCAGGGGCTGGACGCGCGCTGACCGCCACCGAACTGGCGGCGCGGCAACGCGCGCTGGTCGAACAGCAGCGCGATTCCGCCCGCCGTGAGGCCGAACGGCGCGAGCAGGAGACGATTTCCATCCTCTCGGCGGCCGAGGAAGCTCGCCGCCGCTCCGAGGAAGACGCCAAACGCGAAGCGGAAGAAGCAGAGCGTCGTAAGCTGGAAGCCGCCGAAGCGCGGCTGCGAGCCGATGACGAGGCGCGGCAGAAAGCCTCTGATGACGCGGCCGCCGCCGAACTGGCGCGCCTGACCGCTGAAGCGGTCGCCAATGGCACGGAAATGCCGGTGGCGCCGCCGCCGGTGCTGGTAACGCCCCGCGCCCAACCGGCCGCCGACGCCCGCGCGCCGGGTGGACGTCCGGGGGCACGGCCCGCCGTTGGCGCTCCGGGTGCCAAACCGGGTGACCCAGCAGGTGCCGGCGCGGCGCCTGAAACGCTCCGGCTGCGGCCGGGCGGCGCGCGTCCCGCCGATGAAGAAGACGAATCGCGCCCGATCCGCCGTCCCGGTGGCATCGGCGTCCCCCCACGCAAGCCCGCCGTCGTCATCGCCAAGAAAGGCGACGACCGCCGCCGCACCGGACGCATCGACGTGCAGGCCGCCATCGAGGGCGAGGACGATCGCGTCCGCTCGCTCGCCTCGGTCCGCCGTCAGCGGGAGCGGGAGCGCCGTCAGGCCGATCTGGAACGGCTGCGCGCCGATCAGGTCCGCGTCGTGCGCGATGTGATCCTGCCCGACCATATCTCGGTCCAGGAACTCGCGAACCGCATGGCCGCGCGGGTGCCAGACGTCATCAAGTCGCTGATGAAAATGGGCGTCATGGCGACCGTCACGCAATCGCTGGACGCCGATACCGCCGAGCTGGTGGTGCAGGAATTCGGCCATCGCGCCCGCCGCGTGTCGGAATCCGACGTTGAAATGGGCCTGGAGGGCACCGCCGACATCGACACCGATCTGATCGTCCGCCCACCGGTGGTCACGATCATGGGCCATGTCGATCACGGCAAGACCTCCTTGCTCGATGCGTTGCGCGCGACCGATGTCGCCGGTGGCGAAGCGGGCGGGATCACGCAGCATATCGGCGCCTATCAGGTGACGCTGAAATCCGGCGACAAGATCACCTTCCTCGACACGCCGGGCCATGAGGCGTTTACCGCCATGCGCGCGCGCGGCGCCTCGGTCACCGACATCGTCGTCCTGGTCGTCGCCGCCGATGATGGGATCATGCCGCAAACGATCGAGGCGATCCGTCACGCCAAGGCCGCCAACGCGCCGATCATCGTCGCCATCAACAAGATGGACAAACCCGGCGCCGACGCGGGCCGGGTCCGTCAGGAATTGTTGAATTACGAGATCGTCGTCGAGGACATGAGCGGCGAAACCCAGGATGTCGAGGTCTCCGCGCTGAAGAAGACCGGCCTCGACAAGCTGGAGGAAGCGATCCTGCTGCAGGCCGAAATTCTTGATCTGCGGGCCAATCCGGATCGCACCGCCGAGGGCTCGGTCATCGAAAGCCGGATCGATCGCGGACGCGGTCCCGTTGGGACCATCCTGGTGCAGCGTGGGACGCTGAAACAGGGCGATATCGTCGTCGCCGGCGCCGAATGGGGCCGGGTGCGGGCCATGCTGGACGACAAAAACAAGCCGATCACCACGGCGGGTCCCTCGACCCCGGTGGAGATCCTCGGCCTCAGTGGCGCGCCCGCGGCTGGGGAGCCGTTCGTCGTGGTCGAGAACGAGGCCCGCGCGCGGGAAATCACCGAGTTCCGGCAACGCCGCCAGCGCGAGAAATTCGCCGGCGCCCAGGCCGGGGCGCGTGGCACGATGGATGATATGTTGGCCCGCATTCAGGCTGGCGTGCAGAAGGAAGTCGCGCTGCTGATCAAGGCCGACGTGCAAGGCAGCGCCGAGGCCATCCAGACCACGGTGCTGAAGCTGGAGCATGAGGAAGTCAAAGTTCGCGTGCTGCTGTCGGGTGCCGGTCAGATCACCGAAAGCGACGTGCAACTCGCCAAGGCGTCCCGCGCCGTGATCATCGGGTTCAACGTGCGCGCGACGTCGCAGGCGCGCGAAATGGCGCAGCGCGATGGCGTGGATATCCGCTATTTCTCGATCATCTACCAGGTCGCCGACGACGTCGAAAAACTCGTCCGCGGCAAAGTCGCACCCAAGGCGCGCGAAAACTTCCTGGGCTACGCGGAGGTGCGTCAGGTGTTCAACATCACCAAGACCGGCAAGGTCGCGGGCTGCATGATCACCGAGGGTCTGGTGAAGCGTGGCGCCGGCGTGCGGGTCCTGCGCGAGAACGTGGTGATCCACTCCGGCGAGTTGTCGCAATTGAAGCGCTTCAAAGACGATGTGCGTGAGGTCGCGCGCGGTTACGAATGCGGCCTGTCCTTCGCCAACTTCCACGATCTGCAGGAAGGCGATGTCGTCGAGTGCTTCGAGGTGGAGATGGTTCCGGGTTGAGCGCGAAGGCACGCCCCTCCGCCGCGCGGGATGAAAGCCGCGCGGCGCCAAAGAAGAAGAAACCGCATCAGGATGCCGCGCCGACGCAACGTCAGTTGCGCGTGGCCGAGGAAATTCGCCATGTCCTGTCGGGCGTTTTCAATCGCCGGGAATTCCGCGACCCAGATCTCGCCGGCGCCGATATCACCGTCAGCGAGGTTCGCATCGGTCCCGATCTGAAACACGCCACCGCCTTTGTCTCGCGTCTGGGCCGCGCCGATGTCACGGATCTACTGCCCGCGTTGCGGCGGGCGACGCCATGGATGCGCAATCAAATGAGCAAGATCCTCACGCTGCGGCGGGTGCCGGAATTGTCGTTCCTGCCGGATCAGGCGCTGGATTACGCCTCGAAAATCAATGCGTTGATGCGCCAGCCGGACGTGCTGCGCGATCTGACCGGTGAGGAATAAACCGGATCGCCCATTTATTTTCGCTTGCTTCATGTAGTCGCGCCCTCAGGACCCATCTATGTAGCAGGGGCGTTCCGTCGTTCCCATGGAATGAGCAACGGGCGCGCGAGCCGCTATCAATTTTTTTTGACAAGCATCCTTATCCGCTCTCGTGAGCGGACGATGCCACATGAGGGTCAATCGATGGGTAAACCGGAACTCGGCGCCAAACACGTCTGCGAAGCCTGCGCTGAACGCTTCTACGATCTCAATCGAAGCCCGGTGGTGTGCTTTAAATGCGGGGTGGAGCAGGCGCCGCCGAAGCCGCGGATGACGCGTGTCACGCCGTCCCGCTCGGCGTTCAATACGCGGCGCGCGCCACCGGTCGTCGAGGAAAAGATCGAGGCCGCTGAAGATGACGGTGACGACGCCGATGTTCTGGACGCCGACGACGACGATGACGACGCGGATCTGGAGATCGAGGTCGGCACTGACGAGGAAAAAGCCGCCTCCTGATCAGACCGGTTTCCGTTCAGGCGTCTCCCCCCTGAACGGACCCTACCCCAACGCCCCAATCACCTGGGCATCGGCGGGAAACGCGCCGGTGGCCTTCTTGGAATAGGCCAACCGTCCTTCGACGGTGATTTCAAACACGCCGCCACCGGATTTTTTCAACGTCACCGTGGCGGTTTTCTTGGTTTTCAGGATCAGATCCCGCGCCGCACGGGCGCGTGGCTCATAGCCTCACATGCCGCAATATTCGATCTCGACGTTCATCCTGTGTCTCCCTGGTCATTACTCCGCCGCCTGACGCCGCCGGCGCGGTCTGGGCAACGGATCTTCGCCGGTTTCCGTGGGTTGTGGCGGCGCGTCGTCGGGGCTGGCCAGCGCCTTTAGTAACCCCTCCCGCAGTGTCGCCAGTTTTCGCTCGTTCTCGATCTTCAGTCCGAAGACGTCTTTGACGTAGAAAACGTCGACGGCGCGCACGCCATAAGTCGTCACATGCGCCGAGGCGATTTGCAGGCCCTGTTCGCTGATCGCCGCGGTCACATCGTGCAGCAGGCCAGGCCGATCGCGCCCATTGACCTCCAGGATCGTGTGCGTGTTCGACGCGTGATTATCGACGACGACCCGTGCGGGCGCATGGATGGCGCGCATGCGCTTGCCGAACGTATCACGCGACATTTTTTGGATTTCCGTGGTCAGCCGCAGACGTCCGGACAAAGCCTGCTCGATCAGCACCGAGAGTTTCGCGAGGCGATGCGGCTGTTCGAATGTTCCGCCCGACGCGTCCTGGATCCAGAACGTATCCAGCGCCATGCCATTGGTCATCGTGTGAATGCGGGCATCGACGATCGACGCCCCCGCCACGGCCAGCGCGCCGGATATCTTGCTGAACAAGCCCGGATGATCGGCGGCGTAGACGGTGACCTCGGTGACCGATCGGGCGGGCAGCGGCTGCGTGTCCACCGTCAGCGGCGCTTTACGCTGCTCCGCTTCACGCAACAGCCGCGCGTGGCGAGCGTGGGTTTCGGGATCGAACGACAGCCAATAACCGGGATAGCCGAGGTCGCCGAACCAGGCTTTGTCGGCGTCACTCCAGCCATCCAGCAATTCGCCAACGGCTTGCCTGGCCCGTTGCACGCGGACGTCGCGCTCAGTCGTCGACAGGCCGCCGGCCAGCACTTCGGCCACGCGGGCGTATAGTTCACGTAATAATGTCGCTTTCCAACCGTTCCAGACCTTCGACGACACCGCCCGCATGTCGGCGACCGTCAGGATCAGCAGCAGGCGCAACCGTTCCGGCGATTGAATGGTTTCCGACAGATCCAGAATCGTTTTGGGATCGTCGATATCGCGCTTGAACGCGGTCCCGCTCAACAGCAGATGATGCAGCACGAGCCAGGAGACGGTTTCGGTTTCCTCGGCCGTCATGCCAAGGCCCGGACAAATCTCCAACGCCAGTTCCGCGCCGAGTTCGGAGTGATCGCCGCCGCGGCCTTTGCAAATATCATGCAAAATCATCGCCATATACAGCGCGCGGCGCGATTCGATCTGCTCGATCAGTTCGGACGCGACGGGCGCGATCTCGATCATTTCCCCGCGTTCCATCGCGTTCAGGACTTTGACCGCCTCGATCGTGTGCTCGTCGACGGTGAAGATATGATAGGTATCGAACTGCATTTGCCCGACGATGCGGCCCCAGTCCGGCAAATACCGGCCCAGAAATCCGGTTTCGTTCAGGATCGTCAACCATTTCGCGCCGTCGGGATGGTGTGTCGGCGGGCGCTCCCCCGGACGGTCGCCGGGCCGGCGTTTCTCGGGCGGTTTGCCGCACAGCAGATCGATGAACAAAGCGGCGGCGGCCTTGTCATCGCGCAACGACATCGCGCGCCGCTCGTTTTGAATGAACGAGCGGATCGTCAGTGGATGCAGTTCCAGGTTCCGGTCGCGCGCGACGCGCAGCACGCGCAGCATCTGAATGGGATCGCTATCGAAATCATGGCCGGCCATCGGCAGCAATTTGCCGTCGGCCAGCACGAAGCCGGAGTCGAGCAACGCCTTATCCGTTTCCGCTTCCAGCGCCGGCGGGCCCAAAGCGGCGCGCAGGATGGCCGGTTCCAGAATGCGCGTGAGGCGGGCGACATCGCGCGCGTTCAGGAAATAATGCCGCATGAACCGCTCGACACCATCCTGCTTGCCGTGCCGCGTGTACCCCATGCGCGCGCCGACCACCGGCTGCATATCGAACGTCAGCCGTTCCTCCGCGCGTCCGGCGACATAGTGCAAATGAAACCGCACGGTCCACAGGAATTCCCACGCGCGGCGCCCATGGCGGGCTTCCTGCTGCGTCAGAATGCCGCCGAGATCCGCCAGCTCCCCCATCGTTTGGGTATCGAACACATAGCGCGCGATCCAATACAGCGTCTGGATGTCGCGCAGCCCGCCGCGGCCTTCCTTGACGTTCGGCTCCACCATGAACGGCGAGTCGCCGTAACGGCGATGGCGGACCGAGCGCTCGGCTTGCTTGGCGATGACATACTCGGCGATGCCGGCCTCTTGGCAGCCGGTGCGGAAGCGGCGGTGAAATTCGGCGAACAGGCCGGGATCGCCGGTCAGGTGCCGCGCATCCAGCAAAGCGGTGCGGATGGTGGTGTCTTTGGCGCCCTCGGTCAGGCAATCGTCGATCGACCGTGTCGCGTGACCGACTTTCAGGCCGAGGTCCCACAGAAAATACAGCACATATTCCACCAGCCGCAGCGTATCGGGGTTGGGTTCGTCCTCCGTCAGGAACAAAAGATCGATGTCGCTGAACGGTGCGAGCACGCCGCGGCCGAACCCGCCGGTCGCCGCGATGCTGAACCGTCCGGTGACGATCAGCCCAGTATCCTGGATGGCATGTTGGTAGAGTCCGCTGATGACGCCATCGACCAGGGCGCCCAGAAGGCGGGCGGATTGCAATCCGGTCAGTTGCTCCTGCTCGAAGGCTTCGCGGACATAAGTTTGGATCCGGGCCAGATGCCGACGGAAAGCGATCAGCGCGGCGTCGCGCGGAACCGGCGTTTGCTCCTTCGCCAATGCCGCCATCGCTTCGGATAATTGCGCGGCCGCGGCCTCCGGCGCCCTGGGCATCGGGATCGGTGTTAACATGCGTCAAATCGTTTTCGGTGGAGGTCCATGATGGTCGGTCTCCGGCGGGGACGGCATTAAATCTTTCAACCGGTAGAGTGCATCCAACGCCTCCCGCGGTGTCAACCGGTCTGGATCGATTTCCGCGAGGGCGCGCCGCACTTCGTCATCCGCCGGCGGTGCCGATTCCGGCTGATTTGGCGTGGAAACGGCCGCGAACAAGGGCAATGCGCCCAAGGCGCCGCCCACGGCGAGGGCGCCATTTTGTTTCTCAAGCGCGGCTAAAAGCGCCGCCGCGCGTCGTACCACGGGCTTTGGCACGCCCGCCAGCTCCGCGACATGCACGCCCCACGACCGGCCCGCGGCGCCTTCCGCGACCTCGTGCAGGAACACGACACCGCCGCGCCATTCTTTTACCCGCATCGTATGCGGGCGGATACGCGGCATGCGATCGGCGAGCTCGGCCAGTTCATGGAAATGTGTGGCGAATATGGTACGGCAACGGACGTTGGAATGCAGCGCTTCCAGCACGGCCCATGCGATGGCGAGTCCGTCGGTGGTGGCGGTGCCGCGGCCGATTTCATCGACGACGACCAGCGATCGCGGGCCCGCCTGATTGAGGATCGCCGCCGTCTCGGTCATTTCGACCATGAATGTCGATTGCCCGCGCGCCAGATCGTCGGCGGCACCGACGCGGCTGAACAGGCGGTCGACGACGCCGAGACGCGCATCCTCGGCCGGGACGGGTAAGCCCGCCTGCGCCAGCACCGCGATCAACGCGTTTTGCCGCAGGAACGTGGATTTGCCCGCCATGTTGGGGCCGGTCAGCAGCAGCACGCGGCGTTCGGGCGACAGGTCGCAGATATTCGGCACGAACGCCGCCTGGCCGGCCAGAGCCGCCTCCACAACCGGATGGCGTCCCGCGCGCACCAGGAACGCGTCGTCGGCGCTGACGACCGGACGGCACCACGTGCCCGCGGCCGCCAGATGCGCGGCGGATTGCGCGACATCCAGCAGCGCGATCGCATCCGCCCGCGCCGCCAACGCCTCCGATTGCGCCAGCGTCGCGGTGGCGAGGTGCCCGAAGACGAATTTCTCCCGCGCCGCCGCCCGGTCGCCCGCCTCGGTGATGCGGCGATCGAGGTCGGACAGGCCAGGTTCGGTGAACCGTGCGCCGTTCGCCATGCCCTGGCGCAACGTCAGTTCGGGGAACGCGCGCAACGCCTCCACCGCCGCGGCGGGCGCTTCGATCACATAGCCCAACTGGTTGTGGTGCTTGATCTTGAGGCTGGCGACACCGAATTTCGCCGCGTAATCCAGTTGCATCGAGGCCAGCACCCGGCGGCTGTCGTCGCGCAGCGCGCGATGCGCGTCCAGCTCGCCGTCGTAACCGGCCCGGATCGTTCCGCCATCCTCGACCCGGAGCGGCGCGGGATCGGTCAACGCCTCGGTCAACGTCGCACCGATCGGCAATGGTTCGGCCAGGACGGCGCGCGCCGCGGTCAGCGCGTCCGGTAATGGCCCGTCCAGCGCCGCCGCCGCCTGGCCGGCCGCCACGAGGGCATCGCGCACCGCGGCCAGATCGCGCGGCCCGCCCCGGTTCAACGACAGGCGGCCCAAAGCGCGGGCGAGGTCGGGGGCGGCGCGCAGCGCGAGGCGCAGGTCGCGCGTCAGACCATGGTTCGCCACCATCCAGGACCAGCAATCCTGCCGCCGCGCGATCTGCCCGGGGTCGGTCAGCGGAGCCGCCAGCCAGTTCGCCAGCAACCGCGCGCCCGCCGGCGTGACCGTGTGCTTCACCGAAGCCAGCAGCGTGTGCGTCGCCCCGCCGTCGCGCGCCCGGTGAATTTCCAGACTGGCCCGCGTGGCCGCGTCCATCGCCATCGTGCCCGCATCGCCCAACGGGCTTGGCCGCGCCAATCGGGGCAGCGCGCCCGCCTGTGTCGCCCGCACGTAATCGACCGCGACCATGGCCGCCACCGCCTCGGCGTCGCTGAACGCGCCGAACGCGTCCAGGCTGACGGTCTGGTAGACCTCGGCCAGCCGCCGCCGCGCGACCATCGGCGGCGAGGGCACCGTCTCCCCACCCCTTCGCGACTGCCATTCCCCCAACAAGATCGTGTCGGGCGCGATGATTTCCGCCGGATCCAACCGGCCCAATAACGCGGGCACATCCGCGAGCGGGACGGCGATCGTTTCAAACAATCCGGTGGAGATATCGAGCCACGCCGCCCCCGCCATGTCGCGGTCGCGCGCCAACGCGAGCAATAAATTCGGCTGACCCGCCTCCAGCAACGCGTCTTCGGTGATCGTGCCGGGCGTGATCAGGCGCACGACCTCCCGCCGGATCGGCGTTTTCAACGAGGCGCGGGTTTTCGGATCCTCCATCTGTTCGGCGATCGCGACGCGGTAGCCGCGCCGTATCAGGCGCGCGAGGTAGGATTCAGCGGCGTGTTTCGGCACGCCGCACATCGCGATGGGAACGCCGTTATGCTCACCCCGATGCGACAGCACGATGTCGAGTGCCGCGGCCGCGGCCTCGGCGTCGGCGAAAAACATTTCGTAAAAATCGCCCATGCGGAAAAACAGCAACGCGTCGGGATGCGCCGCCTTGGCGGTGAACCATTGCGCCATGACGGGCGTGGCGCCAACGGGTACCGCGGGTGTCGATGAAGGGGGCAGGTCGAGCATGGAACCATTTAACGTGTTTCGCGCGATCGGTCACAGACGCGGTGTCGGTTCGTTTTAAGGAATTCTATCTTGATTTGGAATGCAATAAGGATTTTATACCGAAAACCCGGAAGATTTATGCCTGCTCAGGCCACCAAAAGATTTCGTTGCCGGCGGGAGGTTCAAGCGGTTTATTTAATTACAAAATCGAAAGGTTTATTTCATGCTAAACAGCCATTTCGAATGGAGCGTTATCATTCCGTCATCGCTTCTCGGCATCGCCGGCAGCCTGGCTGCATGAGATTTCGCATGGACGGCGCAAACTGCCACGTCTCGACTTCCTGAAGGCGATGTTCATCGGCGGCTTTCTGGGAGTCATGGGCGATCAGATCGCCGTGGGTTTGGGCCAGCCGCTGTTACGCGGCGTGATCGCCGGAGCGCTCGCGGTCTCTGGGCCGCGCGGATTCGATATCGTGCCGCGGAAAATAATGAGCGTCGGCCCATGAGTATCCCGCTGCTCGCGTTATTGCGTCTGACCGCGACGACCTTCGCGGCACGGAATCTACCGTTCACGATCGTCAATAACGTGACGATCATGGCGCTGCCGTTCCTGGCGTTCTCGTTGTGGGATTTCCGCCGTCATGAGCGTGTATTTTTCGGCGGCGAGACGCGGGATCCGCTGAACCTTCGTCGTGCCATCGTCGCTTCCGCCGGTGCGGTCGGAGAATAAGTTCTTGACTTTATCCCTATGACTGACTATATCCTTAATTAGAATCCGGCCAGGATAGGCTGGACCCCGCGTGACGGCGGAACGATCTCCCGGAAGGTCGCCGTGTGACATGCACCCCGTTTGAGCGGATCGCGTGGCGGGATCAGCGAACCAATTCGCGCAGCGCAACGAAAGCGAGTATTCATGAGCGATTCGAACACCATGGTCATCGATCGGAGTCCAAACTGGATCGCCGGTACGATGCGTCCCCGGACATTACGATTTGCATTTTAATTTTATTTTGCCTGACGGCCACGACCTTCGCCGCCCGAAACTTACAGCTTCTGGTGGTTAATAACATCATGCAAATGGTCTGTCTGCCGTTGCTGGGGTCAACAACCTTTGAGGTTTTTGGCAACGTCACCAATGTCGGCAATATCTTCTTCGCCAGCGCGTTATACGGCATCGCCCTGAACCACCATATTTTCGGCATCGCCGAAACCCGGCGCGCGGTGATCAATGTTTTCTTCGCGCTGACGCTGGTGTTCGGATCGATCGTCATTTTGAATATCCAGGCGCCAAACCCGTTCTACCAAATCCCCGCGCGCATCATCGCCGCGTCATTCACGTCGTTCTGGCTGGTGCAATCGCTGCTCCTGGCGGGCCTGGATGCGTTTCGCCGATCCTGTCCCCTGCTCACGTTTCCCCTCGTCATGATCGTGGCGCAGGCATTGGATAGTTTGGTTTTCTCTCCCTGCGCGTTTTGGGGAGAGATCCCGAATGAGACTTTGCTGCGATTCGCCCTGCTCGGGTTCCTGACGAAATCCTTGATCGCGGTCATAACGATCCCCTTCCTCGCCTTCTCGCTCTGGCGTCTCGACCAAAACCCTTCCTTGGGCCGGCCCCGCGGATTGGCGTGACGGCTTGGTTGGCGGCGGTTGAGTGCATGAACCGCGCGCGGCAATGTTACCAACGGCCGGAACGGATGACCC
>JAYVXQ010000357.1:0-4111 GCA_043785025.1 Acetobacteraceae bacterium | reverse complement strand
ATTTGGCGCAGAGTAGCGCCGTCACCTCCACCAATATCGGCGATCAACCGAGCGCCAGAGAAATCATATGAAGTAGCGATCGCAGCATGCCGGTTATCCGGAAAGTGCGCCATCATGGCGTCGAACAGGCGGGCCTCAGCGGGGTAGGCTCGCAGATAATCGAACCGACCCATGTTCCAGGCGGCCTCGTATGGAACCCCGCCGGTGAGAGCAACATCCAGCTTTCCCCATGCCTCCCACGGTCCCGCTGTGGTCCAGAATCGTGCCGCGTGGTGCATACTGTTGGCCGCGTCGGTGCGCAATAGAAGGGAGCGCGGGGTGTGTGTTACACCGCTGTCGGCCGCGACCTTGAAGATATCGAAGGCCGAGAGCGCTCTGAGCACGCGGATTAGCGGCTGGGGGTGCACGCCACAATTCGCCGCCAGTTCATTAACAGCCATACGGCCGTCAGGTGCGATCCTGTCGGCAACTCCGAGGTCAGCTACCACACGGAGCATGAGGGAGATTTGGAACCCCCGCATTAGAAGATCAAGCGCATCCCGGTCCTGTTCGACTTCCCCAGATTTCGGCATGACCTTACCGGCTCCGTCCAAGGTTGGTTGCACCTTTTGGCTTCGAAAATCAGAATATACCCGGATCTCTCCGAAATCCGGGTATCCTTTTGGTTTAGCGCCCGCCGCCACACCAACCCTGGGCGCGTATACCCGGATTTCTCCGAAACCCAGGTATACCTTAATCTATCTGGCCGTCCAACTCCGTCACGACACTCCGTCACCGACACTCCGTTGCCGCGATCCCTCTGTGATGGTGTGCGGAACTCGCACCCGTTACGGTCTTTCGCGGAGGTTTCGACCAGCCTGCGCTGCGCTGCGGAAAGCCGCCCGGGCCCGACTCCAGGACAACCGGGTCGAGCAAAGATCGGGGGAGCGGGCCCGAAATACAAGCCTGCTCACCGGATTGCTGTTCGACTCCGGCGGACACCGGCTGGTGCCAAAACACGCGGTGAAGGGCGCCGGGCGCTATCATTATTACGTATCGGAGGCGTTGCAGACAGGTGAAGCGGCGTCGCCGGAATCAACGACGGCGGCGTCAGGCCTGCGACTACCGGCGGGGGAAATCGAGCGAGTGGTCAGCGAGCGCGTTCACGACCTTTTGAATGACGCCGCCATGCTGTTTGAACTGATCAGCCCGCTCGTTACCGATGGCACGATCCAGCGCCATATGTTGGACCGTGCAAAAGAGATCGCGCGCGTCTGGTCAGAACGATCGGGGATCGAACGGCGCGGGCTGCTCAAACAGATCATCACCCAAATCTTCATCACGCCGGCACAGGTGGATCTCCACGTCGAGACGGGCGCGCTGGTGGCGTTGCTCGGAGGATGCGCGTCGGAGGGACCTCAACCGCATGTCCTCAGCGTGGCGGTCAAACTTCAGCGGAATGGCCATGAGATGCGCCTGCTGGTTGAGGGCGTCGCGGTCGGCCCAGCAGCGGACCCGACGTTGATCCGGTTGATCGCCCGGTCGATGATGCTGCGAGACAAGCTGTTTGCCAGCGGCCTGAGTGTTGGGGCGCTGGCGGCGCGAGAGGGGATCGGTGGCTCCTATTTGACCCGGGTGTTGCGGCTGGCCTTTCTGGCTCCGGACATCGTCGCGGCGATCCTGAACGGTCGGCAACCCGTTGGCCTCACCGCTGAAAAGCTGGTGCGGGACAGCCGGTTGCCGCTCGCGTGGGCTGAGCAGAAGCAGATCCTGGGCTTCGGGTGAGGTCAATCGCCCCGGCGAAATTTTTGCCTGCCATGGGCGATGGCGTGCCTTATTTGTTGCCTACGACGGCGCACGGAATGAAATCACCGTCAAACTGGTACTAACCAAACCGCGGTAAAGAGACGAGGGCCATGTCTGGGCGGAGTATGGCGCACGGAACGAGTCTGACGACTCCACACAGGACGCTTCCCAGACGGGAAAGAGGCCGATTCTCGGGGGGTTTTAGGAACCACCGAAATCATAGAAAATACAATAATATCAATAGTTTAACGCTGGCGGAGAGAGTGGGATTCGAACCCACGGTACGCTTTCACGCACACACGCTTTCCAAGCGTGCGCCTTAAGCCGCTCGGCCATCTCTCCCGCGCGGAACGCTCCTTACCAGACGGCGCGGGCCTGACAAGACCAAATCCCAGGATCTCGCGTTCCAGGATCTCGCGTTCCAGGTCTTGCGTTCCGGGCCATGGCGGGCGAACGTGTTCGTCGATTACCAATCAGCAGCCCGTGGGGATTTGCGCGCCATGAACGATTCGACCAGCGTCACCGACTCCGTCAAGCGATTCAAATGGATCGGCACCAGGCCCATCCGTCCGGACGGTGTGCCCAAGGTCACGGGACGCGCGATGTATGGCGCCGATCTGAAGCTGCCGGGGATGTTGTTTGGCAAGATTTTGCGCTCGCCGCACGCGCATGCCCGCATCCTGAAAATCGACACCTCCAAGGCCCAGAAACTGCCCGGCGTCAAAGCCATCTGCACCGCCGCCGACCTGCCGGAGCAGAAGAACGAATTCATTGGCCCCGAGCGGGTGGCGGTGAATTTCTGGCATGTCACGCGCAACATCCTCGCCCGCGAGAAAGTGCTTTATGAGGGGCATGCGATCGCCGCCGTCGCCGCCATCTCCTCGTCCATCGCCGACGCCGCCGCGGCGTTGATCGAGGTCACATATGAAGTCCTGCCGCACGTCATCGACGTCGACGAGGCGATGAAACCCGGCGCGCCGCTGTTATTCGAGGATATGAAGACCCGCGGCCTGGAAACCGAGCCGACCGGCTTCTCCAACATCTCCAAACGTCTCGAATTCGTCATGGGCGACATCGAAAAGGGCTTCGCCAGCGCCGATGTGATCATCGAGAAGGAGTTCACCACCGCCGCCGTGCATCAGGCCTATATCGAGCCGCATGCCTGTGTCGCGAAGATGGAAGCGGACGGGCAGGGGGAGATCTGGTCCTCCAGCCAGGGGCATTTTCAGATGCGCGCGCTGACGGCGAAGATCATTGGCTGCAAGATCGGCGATCTGCGCGTCACCCCGGCGGAAATCGGCGGCGGCTTCGGCGGCAAGACGGTGGCGTATCTGGAGCCGATCGCGGCGGTACTGTCGCGCAAATCTGGCCTGCCGGTGCGCCTGCAGATGACGCGTGAGGACGTGTTCCGCGCCACCGGTCCGACCTCGGGGTCGTCGATGTGGGCCAAGGTCGGTGTCACCAAGGACGGCAAGATCGTCGCGGGCGATGCGATCTTTAAGTTCCAGGCGGGCGCGCATCCGGGATCGCCGGTGATGAACGCGTGTTTGTGCGCGTTCTCGCCGTATGACATCGCGAACGCGCGGGCCGTTGGCTACGACGTCGTCAGCAATCGTCCGAAGGCGGCGGCGTATCGCGCGCCGGGCTCGCCGATCGGGCATTGGGCGGTCGAGAGCGTGATCGACATGTGCGCCAAAGCGATCGGCATGGATCCGTTGGATCTGCGCATCAAGAACGTCGCGGGCATCGGCACGCCGACCATCGCCGGTCCGAAACACGCCCATGCCGGGTTCGTGGAGACGCTGAAGGCGTTGAAGGCGCATCCGGCCTATGCCAATCCGCCGAAGGGCAAGAACCAGGGCCGCGGTGTGGCCTGCGGGTATTGGTTCAACGGTGGCGGGGAATCCAGTGCCACGTTGCAGGTCAACGCCGACGGCACCGTTTTGGTGGCGACCGGCAGTCCGGACATCGGCGGCTCCCGCGCGTCCATGGCGATCATGGCGGCGGAGACGTTGGGCGTCGATTACAACTCCGTGCGGGCGATTGTGGCCGACACCGGATCGATCGGCTACACGCATGTCACGGGGGGGTCGCGCGTGACTTTCGCGACCGGCATGGCGGTGGTGAACGCGACAAAGAACGTCATCGCCGATTTGTGCAAGCGCGCCGCGATGATCTGGGACGTCGACCCCGAGGGTGTGATCTGGGAAGACGGTTTCGCCAAACCGGCGGGGGCGAATGTCGGCGATTTCAAGCCGCTGTCGATCGCGGAACTCGGCGGCAAGGCGGCGGCGACGGGCGGGCCGATCACCGCCTCGGCGGGTGT
>JAYVXQ010000356.1:0-13011 GCA_043785025.1 Acetobacteraceae bacterium | reverse complement strand
CACGGCGATCGGGCGAGAAGCGTTCCCATGGCTGGCCGTAACCACTCCCGCGATAATGTGCCGCGACCGATGGCCCGCTCGGGGAGATGCCATGACGCGGCGAGGACCTCGCGATCGGTCAACCGCTCGGGCAGTTGGTTTTACCGGCGGCTGCCTGCGGGGCACATGCTGGTCCCAACCGGCGCCAGGTCCTTGACAGCTGCGTACTGGATCAGTTCTTCCATCGTGCGCAGCGCCATCATCTCATTGACGATGAACCCCGCGCGCGCGCAATACTCCGCGCCCTGAGCGTTCGCTTGCTGCGACATAACGTTCACCAGCTCCGTCGCGAAGCTGTCCTTCCGGCCCTGCCCGGCGCTGCCATAAACCCGGCGAAAGTAGTTGGTCACCGTCGCGTCGTTGGCCTGCAACCCGCCTTGAAAGCGGCGGATGAAGTTGTTGTTGTAATCGGCGTCCCGTCCGCATTTCGTGGCCAGCAGGATCATCTGCGTGCGTAGCGACAGAACCTCGTAGGCCGATTGATCGGCCACCGACACGCAGTTGGACGCGGCCCCGGCCGGACTGCCGGCCGCGAGGGCCAGCGGGAGAATCAGGGCCGCGATTAGATGTGGAAGCCGGCGCATGG
Organism: Acetobacteraceae bacterium; assembly: GCA_043785025.1. Lineage (GTDB taxonomy): Bacteria > Pseudomonadota > Alphaproteobacteria > Acetobacterales > Acetobacteraceae > Rhodopila. The sequence goes on along the minus strand of JAYVXQ010000356.1, from coordinate 12,386 downwards.
GAACCCCTCACGTTGATCGCGAAACCGATACCCCAGGTCTCGCACGGGCGCAAACAGGCATCGCGATCCGGCGGGGATTGGTCTCGGCCGAGGCCACGGTTACATTGGCGCCGAACCGAGTGGTGTGAGGCGGAATGCGGCGCGCGAGATGGATTGCCCTGGCCGTTTTGCTGGCCATGCTGTTCGCCGGCGACTATTTTTACTGGCGCTTCGCCATCGATCAACTGCGGACGGAATTCGACAACTGGGCTTTGCGCGCTCAGGCTGCGGGGGGGGACGTCAGGTTCGGAGCGGTATCGGCGGGCGGCTGGCCCGATGCCGCCACGCTGCGGATCGAAAACCTGTCGGTCGCCGCGACCGGCCTGCCCGGCCGCCAGGGGGCGAGCCCGGTCACGGTGCGGTGGGGCGCCGGGGCCGTGGTTCTGCGCACACGCCTGACCCGGCCCGATATCCTGGAGGTAACGCCCGTCGATCCGCATCCGATCCGCATCGGCAATGGGCCGCCAATCCCGGTATCCGCCGATCACCTGCATCTGCGCATCGCGATGCGGTTGAACGGACTGCCACGCGCGATCGACGTCGAAGCCGTCACCCTGGCCGTCGCGCTGCCCGGCCTTGGCCTGCTGGGAATCGGCGATCTCAGCGTCCACGCCGATCTGAAGCTCGATGCCGGACGGGATCGGGCGGCGGTGAGGTTCGCTTTGTCGGCCCATCCGGTTTCTCTGCCCGACGGCATCCATTGGGGGCTGGGTCCCGAAATCGCCGAAATCGTCCTACAGGGTGTCGTCAACGGTCCCCTTACGGTCGGCGCTACCGTCGCGAACCGCGCGACCGCATGGCGCGACGAAGGAGGCTCGCTGGAAATCCACCGTCTGGCCGTTGGCTGGGGTCAGACCCGGATTGAGGCCACCGCGACCTTGGCTTTGGACGAAGACCTGCAACCCATGGGCACCGGCACCGGCAAGATCGCGGGTTATCGCGCCGCGCTGGACGCGCTGGCGGCGAACGCGGTGCTCACCCGCTCCGCCGCGAAGGCGGCGAAGGCGGTGCTGTCTCTGCTGGCCAATACCCCGGCGGAGGGACAGCCAGAGGAAGTGGAGGTGCCGCTGACTCTACAGTTCCGCACGCTCTCGGTCCGCCAGGTGCCGCTGACGCGCCTGCCGGAGATCGACTGGTCGGGGCGGTGACACCGCGCGCCAGTTCGGTCTTGACCCTTCGGGCTCCCGCCGCTAGGCATTGAGAAGATATAGGAGACAATCATGTCCGCCACCGAACCATTACGGGTGTTCTGGCAGCCTGGTTGAACGAGTTGTCTGAAACTCAAGGAGTTTCTCTCGGTCCGTGCGATCGGGTTCGATTCGGTTAACGTGCTTGACCATCCCACGGGCCTCGCGGATCTGCGCACGCTTGGCGCGCGGTCGGTGCCGGTCTTGTCGCGCGGCGACAAATGGGTGTTCGCCCAGAATCTGGGTCATGTCGTCAAATTCCTCGGTCTGAACGAGGCCACCGGGCCTGTTTTGACTCCGGATCAATTGGTCGCGCGGCTCGGGCATTTTCTGGAAACGGCGGCGCGCATTATCCGCCAAATGCCGGACGCGCATCTGGCGACCGAGGTGCCGAACCGGCCACGCTCGTACAAGGTGCTCGCGCATCATATTTTCCGCATCCCCGAGGTGTTTCTTGAGGTCGCGCATGGGGCCACGCTGACGTATGAGGCGTTGGCGACGCCGCCGCCGGAGACGATGCGCTCCTTCGCGGATATCGCGGCTTTTGGGGACGGGATCCGCGGCGATTTGCTGGCGTGGTGGGCGGCGAAGACGGATCACTCCGGTGGCGACGCGGTGCAAACCTATTACGGTCCGCAAACCCTGCATGAGACGCTGGAGCGCGCGACCTGGCACAGCGGGCAGCATGTCCGGCAATGGATCATGCTGTTGGACAGGGCGGGCGTGGCGGCGGAGCGGCCTCTGGCTGCCACCGATTACGCCGGCTTGCCGATGCCGTCCAACGCCTGGGACGGCTGAACGCCAAAAGCGACATCGTCTAAAGCGGGCCGGCCGGTTAAAAACCGCCAGTGATGCCATAGCAGGCGGGCGGCGAGGGACCGGGAGGGTTTCCAGACCTCGGCCAGCCGGCGCAATTGTTTCGGGTCGGGGCGTGCGGGCAGCCGCTTGAGGTCGGCGGCGGCGGCGGCCAGGGCGATATCGCCGGCCGGAAACACGTCCAGGCGCTGCAGGGCGAACAGCAGATAGATCTCGGCGGTCCAGACGCCCAAGCCCTTGACCGCCGTGATGGTCTTGATGACGGCGTCGTCGTCCATGGCGGCGAGGCCGGCGGCGGTGAGCCCCCCCTGCTGGAACGCCAGCGCGAGGATCCGGGCATGCGCGACCTTGGGGCGGGAGAGGCCGGCGCCGCGCAACGCCTCGTCGGGCAAGGCCAGCAGGCCCGCGGGGTCGAGCGCGCCGGGGAGCGTGCTGAGCCGGCCCCAGATGGCGGCGGCGGCGGCGTTGCTGATCAGTTGCGCGACGATGGCCTGCAACAAGCCGGGAAAGCCGGGTGCCCGGGTGCGCCAGGGCAGCGGGCCCGCCTGGTCGAGCACGCGCGCGAGGTCGGGGTCGGCGCGGAGCAAGGCGGCGAGCGCCAATTGGGCTTCGGCGGGGGGATGGGGAAAGGTCACGCGGGTCCTATAGCGGTACTGGGCCGTTCCGCGGAGGCCCGCGCGAAACATGTCCGGCTGGCGGAGAATTGCAACGTTATGCAACGTTCATTCCCTGGGGGCTTGCCGACGCCTATGTTACATTGCATGGAAACGATCCCCCACATCCTGATCATCGACGATGATCGCGACATTCGCGATCTTCTGGGCCGCTTTCTGGAAAAGCAGCAGATCCGCGTGACCGCCGTCGGCGATGGGCGGGAAGCGCGGCGGGCATGGGCCAATGGGCATTACCAGTTGGTCGTGCTGGACCTGATGCTGCCGGGGGAATCGGGGCTGGACCTCGCGCGGTTCCTGCGATCACAATCCAATGTGCCGATCGTGATGCTGACCGCGATGGGCGAGGAAACCGATCGCATCATTGGCCTGGAACTCGGCGCCGATGATTACGTGCCCAAGCCGTTCAACCCGCGCGAATTGCTGGCGCGGATTCGCGCGGTTCTGCGCCGTGCCGGGGACACGCCGCGTAATGAGTCGGAGGCTCCCGGACGCGGCTTCCGTTTTGGCGGTTGGACGTTGGAACCGGCGCGGCGGCGGCTGTTGAATCCCGAGGCGGTCGAGGTGCCGCTGACCGGAGGGGAGTACGATTTGTTGCTGGCTTTGGTGGAGCGCGCGAACCGGGTTCTGACACGCGATATGCTGCTGGACCTGCTGCGCGGGCGGCAGGCGGGTCCGTTCGATCGAGCGATCGATGTCGCGGTGTCGCGGTTGCGGCGGAAGCTGGAGGACGATGGCCGGCACTCCCAGTTGATCAAAACGGTGCGCGGGGGCGGGTATGTGCTGGCGGCGCCGGTGGATCGCGCTTGAGCGCGTGGGGATCAGAGCGCTTGAGCGCGTGGGGATCAGAGCGCGTGAGCGGGTCGGATTCAGGCGTTGTGATTGGTGAGAGGCGGGCGTTGTGGCGTTGAGGCCGTGGCCGCTTCGGATGTGGCCGCGCAGCCTCGCGACGCGGACGGCGGTCGTCGTGCTGGTGGGGCTGATCCTGGTTCAGATCGCGGGCCTGACGATCCACACCCTCGACCGGATCGACGTGCAGCGGTTGGCGCAAGGGCGGGACCTCGGACTGCGGATCCTGCCGCTGTATCGTGTCGTCGCCATGGCCCCACCCGTCCGCCGCGCCGAGGTCCTGGCCGCCGAGCATTTGCCGCAAATGCTGACGGCGTCGCTCACCCCCGCGCCGCCGGTCACCGATCTGCCGGAAGTGCCGCGCCAGCAGCAGGGGCAGTTCCGCATTGGGGTGAACCTGATCGGCCTCAACGATCCGCGCCTGCGCTGGTCTGAGCTGCGGCTGTTTGGCGGCATCGATCTGGGCCGGGTGCTGTACGCGTTTCATCTGCCGGAGGGCGGTTGGTTGAGCATCGAGGCGCGGCCCGAGCCGATCCGGCCCTGGCACTCGCCGACCTTTTTGTTGGCGTTCTGTTTGATGACCCTGACCGCCGCGGGCCTCACCATCTGGGCTGTGCGGCGGTTGACCGCACCGGTGCGCATGCTGGCCGAGGCGGCGGAGGCGTTGGGGCGGGATGTCAACGCGGCGCCGTTGCCCGAGGACGGGCCGACCGAAACCGCCGTCGCGGCGGCCGCGTTCAACACCATGGCGGCGCGCATCCGCCGCTTCGTCAGCGACCGGACCGAAATGCTCACGGCGATCGGGCATGATCTGCGCACGCCGATCACGCGGTTGAAATTGCGCGCTGAATTCATCGACGACGAGGATTTGCGCGGCCGCATCCTGAGCGATCTGGATGAGTTGGAAACGATGGTGTCGGCGACGTTGGCGTTCGGGCGGGATTCGCGGATCGAGGAGCCGGTGTCTTCGATTGATATGGCGGAATTGCTGCGCACGATTTTGGACGAGACCGGCGACGCGAAGCCCGAGGCGGTGGAGCGGCTGACCTATAACGGGCCGGCGCATCAGGCGGTGCGGGCGCGGCCGGTGGCGTTAAAGCGGGCGTTGGGGAATTTAATCTCCAATGCCCTGAGTTACGGCGGTGCCGCGCATGTGACGATGGCGCATCCCGCCGATGGGGTCGTGACGGCGGTGATCGAGGATGAGGGGCCGGGTATTCCCGCCTCCGAAATGGACCGGGTGTTCGAGCCGTTCCGGCGCCTTGAACACAGCCGTAACAAAGAGACTGGCGGCGTCGGATTGGGCCTCCCGATCGCGCGCAACATGCTGCGCGCGCATGGCGGCGATGTCGTGCTGTCAAACCGGGCGCAAGGCGGATTGCGGGTGACGGTTACTCTGCCGGTATGACCCGTGTGCGTCCGCCGCGGCGGGGGCGTTTGGCTTTTTCCTCGGGCTCGACATGGATGGTGATGGCCAGGTGGTCCATGTCGGATTTCAACGCCGCCTCGATCCGGTCGCAGATCGCGTGCGATTCGCTGACAGTCATGCCGCCTGGCACGACCAGGTGGAAATCGAGGAAGGTCTGGCGGCCGGCGTGGCGGGCGCGCAAATCATGCGCCTCGATCGAGCCGGCGCCACTTTCGGCGATCACCGCCTCGATTCGCCGCAGCTCGGCGGTGTCTGGCGCCATGTCCATGAGGCCGCCGACCGAGGCTCCGATCATGCGGGCCCCGGACCACAGCACGTAAACGCCGGTGACGGCGGCGATCAGCGAGTCGAGCTTTTGGTATGATGTGAGCACGGTCAGGCCGAAGCCGGCCGCGACTCCGGCGGAAGTCACGACATCAGAAATCAGATGGCGGCCGTCGGCTTTCAACGCCATGGAGCGGAGGCGTTTGCCCGCGCGCAACAGGACCCATGCCCAGATGCCGTTGATCAGAGTGGCGAGGAAGCTAAGGGTGAGGCCAATGGCGGGGACGCTCAGGATCTCGGGGTGATGCCAGGCGTGCCAGGCCTCGCGGAAGATCGATAAAGCGGCGATGACGATCATGACGCCTTCGATGACGGCGGCGAAGAACTCGGCTTTTTCGTGGCCGTAGGGGTGGTTGGCGTCGGCGGGACGGGCGGCGAAGCGGAGGGCGATGAAGGCGACGGCGCTGGCGGCGACGTTGACGATGCTTTCGAGCGCGTCGGAATAGAGTGCCACGCTGCCGGTGAGTTTCCAGGCGAGGCCCTTCAACGCGAGGACGAGGCAGCCGAGGCCGATGCCAATGAGGGCGTGGCGTTCGGCGCTGCTCATGGGGTTGGATCAGGCATGCGGTGGGCTTTTTTGGTTGGGGTCGGTTGGGTAGCATGGATGGTTGCGGGGCGCTGCCTCCCCATGGGCCATTGGGACCTCCGTCAAAGGGCATGGCCCTTTGAAATCTATCCATTTGGGTCCGGAATGAAGGAGGGCCATCCATGACTGATCAACGTCCGTGAAGGCCCTCCTTCATTCCGGAACTAAACCGACGGGATCCCAAGGGCTATCGCCCTTGGCGAGGGTCCAGGGAGCAGCGCTCTCTGGCGGGTCTGGGCGGCGCCCAATACCTTCCCTATGCTCCCCGAAAGCCCGCCCGGAGGAACCATGTCTGACCTGTCCACGCTGAAGGACAAAATCGCCATCATTGGCGTCGGCACCACGAAATACGGCAATTTTCCCGATACCGACGATTACGGCCTCGGCGCGCAGGCGTTCAAAAACGCGGTGGAAGATTGCGGCATCGATAAGAATAAAATCGACGGGCTGCTGGTCAGCCGCATTCCCTATTACGCCCGCATGGGCGAAATTCTCGGGCTCAATCCGCGCTGGACCATCACGCTGCCCGGCCATGGGCGCATGTCGGGGATGGGAATTATCGAGGCGGCGGCGGCGATCTCGGCCGGTCTCACCGATTATGTCGCGCTGATCTATGCCAATATCGGGCGCTCCCGCCGGGTGAATTATGGTGGCGACGAAAGTCCGGGAACCTGGGATCCCTGGGGGTTCACCTCGCCCGGCGCCGCGCATGCGATGGCTTTCCGGCGGCACATGGAATTATACGGCACGACCACGCGCCAATTGGCTGAGGTGTCCGTCGCCATTCGTTACCACGCCTCGCTGCACCCGGACGCGGTGATGCGCACGCCGTTCTCGATCGACGATCACGAGGCGGCTCGGTTCATCACCGCGCCGTTGCGGCTGCTGGATTATTGTTTGGTCAACGATGGCGCGGTGTGCCTGATCCTGACGTCGAAGGAGCGGGCGCGGGATTTCCGCAAACCGCCGGTGCTGATCTCGGGATTTGGCGCGCGCGATACCTATGCGCCATCGTCGATCGCCAATTTCGACCTGGATTTCTGGTATCCCGCCGTCAGCGCCGCGGGTCAGGAAGCGTATCAGATGGCGGGCGTGTCGCGCGACGATGTCGACGCGCTGATGGTCTATGACAATTTCTCGCCGACCGTGCTGTTCAGCCTGGAAGGGCTCGGGTTCTGCCCGCGCGGCGAGTCCGGGCGTTTTGTCGAGGGCGGGACGTTGAAACTTGGCAATAAACTGCCGGTCAACACCGATGGCGGGCATTTGTCCAATTCCTATATGCAGGGATGGGCCTTGAACGTGGAGGCGGTGCGCCAGTTGCGCGGCGAATGCGGCGCGCGGCAGGTGCCGGATTGCGAGGTCGTGCAATACGTTCAGTCGACGCCCTGCACCCGTTCCATCATCTATACCCGCGGCTGATTGGATCCGATCATGAGTTATGACAAGCCGCTGCCGAAGTTGGATACGCTCAACACGCCGTTCTGGGCTGGGACCAAAGAGGGAAAATTCCTGCTGCAATGTTGCGGCGATTGTGGCGACACGCGGTTTCCACCGGCGCCGATCTGTCCGAAATGTTTGAGTTCCGATCAAACCTGGAAGGCGGCCTCGGGCCGCGGCACGTTGGAATCCTGGGTTGATTTCCATCGGGCGTATTGGGACGGGTTCAAGGGCGATCTCCCGTACCGGGTCTGCCTGGTGCGGCTGGAGGAAGGGCCGATCGTGGTCAGCAATCTGGTGGATAAGACTGATAATTTGCGGATGGGGCAGCCGGTGAAACTGGTGTATGAGGCGGTGACCGATACCGTCACGCTGCCGAAATTTACCATTGTCTGAACAAAACGATCCCGGGGGACGTTCATGCCGTGACATCGCGACGATGGTGCTGGCGATGAATGGTCCTGGGGGTGGGATCAGGGATTTGGTGGAGCCCCGAATCGCGAAGGGATTATAAAAAGACATTTCGCCCGGTGATTGCGAAAAGACATATCGCGCGGCGTTTGTGACGAAAGGCGATCCCCAACGGCGGCCAAACAGCGAAAAGGCCGGTGCGAACACCGGCCTTCCGCGAAACGGGCCCTTGCGGCAACGGTTATTGACCGCCCGCGCCGCCGACCAGAGCGCCACCCTGCTCACCGGGCATCGAGTAAGCATCCGCGCCGAAGCCCCGTTTGTGGTAATAGGTGGAGGCGGGGGCGGCCGGGGTCTGATAGACTGCGGTCTGATGCTTCGCCTGCCAATCATTCTCCTGCGGGCGCGACGCGTCCTGCTGTGCCATCGCGCCAGCGGTCATGGACAGGGTGGCGAAGCCAGCAAGCAGAAGGGTTTTCGTGGTCGTCATGGTCATTCTCCTGTATCACGGTGTGTCCGGATTTGTCAGGGCATCCGCGGTTGTCGAAACGGCTTATCCAATCTCGATGGTTCCCATTTGGGGATCTTGACGTACTGCGATAACCGGCTTTTGCCGCACTTAATTTGTGCGTGAAACGGTGAAATAAATGGATGTGCTGGCGTCGTTGCGTGTGTTCGTCCGGGTGGTCGAGGTCGGATCCTTCTCGGCCGTCGCGCGCGAGACCAGCACCAACCACTCCTCCGTCACCCGCCAGATCAGCCAGTTGGAGGCGCATTTCGGCGCGCGTTTGTTCCAGCGGACGACGCGGCGGCTCAGTCTGACGGCGGATGGCACGATCCTGGTCGATCACGCGCGGCGGTTACTGGAAGACGCGCGGGCGATGGAAAGTCAGTTGGGCGCCCAACGTGTGTCACCGACGGGACTGGTGCGTGTGGGGCTGCCGGTGTCTGCTGGGCTGTATATCGCGACACGGCTGCCGGTGCTGCTGCGCGAATATCCCGGCCTGTCGGTCGAATTGGTGGTCGACGATCAGATTCGCGAGGTGGTGGAGGCGCAGATCGACGTCGCCGTGCGGGTCGGGCGGATCGACGACAGCAGTTTGATGGCGCGGCGGTTGGGGACGGTGCAATATTTGTTCGTGGCCTCGCCGGCATATTTGGCGCGCGCGGGCGTCCCCGCGGTGCCGGAGGATTTGTCGCACCATGAATGCGTCGTGCACGGGCCCTCGGCGACGCGCATGACGTGGGTTTTCGGGACCTCGGCGGCGCCGCGTCCGGTGCGGATCCATGGCAGTCTGATCGTCAACGAGAGCGAGGTCGCGCGCCGTGCCGCCGTCGCGGGTCATGGCATCGCGCGCCTGACCGGGATCAATGTCACCGACGATATCCAAAGCGGGCGGCTGGTGCGTCTGCTGGTGCATTTCCCGATGGAGCCGCTGCCGGTGCATCTGGTCTATCCGACCCGCCGCCATCTGGCGCCGCGCACGCGTTTGGTGATGGATTTCATGGCCGAGCAGATGACCGCCGCGCTGGTGGCGCTGGCGGATATTCCCGAGCCCCGTCTGGCCCCCGCGTGAACGCCTGGGTTGCGGGATCGCGCGGGTAGGGTTCACAATTGGGACATGAGCAAAAGTCCGTATCTGTTCTCCGCCGCCGAGCATCCGCTGCATGCCGCGGGTGAGCGATTGAAATTGCGCGAGGCGGTGACCGGCTTCGGCATCGCGCTGCGCTATCAGGAGCGCTCGCCGGATCCGCCGGGATCGCCCGCGCCGGACTGGTGTGAAACCGGGCATTCGATCTTCGTCCTCGCGGGACGCATCGGTTATGAGTTCGACGATCACCGTGTCGAGGCGGGTCCGGGCGATATGCTGCATATCCCGGCGGGACCGGCGCACCGGCATAAGCCACGCGTACTGGGCGGCGAAACCGTGCGCTATGTGCTGACCGAATTCAGCTGATCTAAACCTTTTCTCAATCTTTTCCGCGCAGTCTCCGATCAGGAGGTGCGGCTCATGGCGCTCGCCGCAATGCGGAACTGGTTTGGTAAAGGGTTTTCTCTCGCTCCGGATCAACGGGGTGGCGGGGTCTTGGCGGTCGCGGCTTCGGTCGCCGCGCCGGATCCGCCCGCTGGCGTCCTTCCGCGCTGGTCCCAGGCGCGGCTGTCGATCGCGGATAATTTGTGGGGCGAGGGGTATCAATGTCCCGGCGGGGAACTGGAGCTGTTACGGCTCGCCCGTCCTCTGGGCTTGTCCGGGGCGACGACGCTGCTGCTGCTGGCGGCGGGTGGCGGCGGGGCGGCGTGTTCGTTGACCGCGAAGACCGGGGCGTGGGTGAACGCGTTCGAGGCCGATCCCGACCTGACCGAGGCGGCGGGGGCGCTGGTGGCGCGCAATAATCTGGGACGGCGGGTCGAGATGGAAAGCTGGGATCCGGCTGAGCCGATGTTCAAAAAGCACCATTTTCACCATGGCCTGGCACTGGAACCGCTGGAGGGCGCGCGGCCCGAACCGGCGCTGGCCGCGCTTAGCATGGCGCTGAAGCCGGGGGCGCAATTGGTGATGACCGAGCTGACCGCTGACACCCCGCTGGATCCCGCCGATCCGGAGATCGCGACATGGGCTGCGATCGCGCGGCGTGAACTCGATTCGGTGCCCTCGGAAGTCGCGATTTCCCGGATCCTGGGCCGGCTGGGGTTCGATGTGCGGGTCGCCGAGGATATTTCCGAACGGCACGCGCATGAGGCGATGACCAGTTGGCGCGCGGCGGCGCGATCGATGCGCGGGGTGGCGCTGCCGCGACCGTTGCTGGAGGCGTATGAGCGGGAGGCGGAGCTGTGGACGCGGCGGCTGCGGTTGGTGCGATCCGGGCGGTTGCGGCTGGTGCGCTGGCATGCGGTGGCGGGTGGGTTTTAGAGCGCGATCGTCTTAGGTTGATCCAACCTCAGACGTGAATCGCCCTCTGAAACTTAACAAGCGCGGACCTTGTTCGCGTCAACATGACGCTATCAAGGTCTGGCGGTTATACTGGCATCGTCCGCTTTTGATGCGCCCGTCCGATCCGGGCGGTTTCCGGATCGTGGCCGGCGACGACGCGCACGCCCTCATCGATCCGGGCGGCGATGTTCATTGGGCCGCAGCCCTGCAGAAACGCGATTTTGTTGCGCAGGCAGGCCGCCAGCACCATGTCGCGCGCCGCTTGTAAAATGGGTGGCCAGGGATCGCGCGGGATCTCGGTCTGGCCCAATGACAGGCTGAGATCGCCGGGACCCAGTTCGGCGAAGCCGAGGCCGGGGACGGCGCAGATGTCGTCGGCGCGGGCGACGCCCTCGGGGCTTTCCAGTTTGACGCCCAACAAAAGTTCGCCGGCGGGGTTCAACGGCCAGGGGTCGCAGCGGTTCATGTAGTCCTGGCCCGACAGGCCCCAGATGGGCGCCGCCGTCGCCTCCGAGCCGCGGCCGCGGGTGCCAATGTCCAGAAACGGAGCCTGGGAAGGAGGGCGGGAGGCGCCTTTCAGGCGGGCCTCGGGCGAAGGCAGCGCGGGATCGACACCCTGGGCGTGGTGCGGGTAGCGGCAGGCTTCGACGAAGGCGCGCACGGCTTCGGGCGTTTCGGCCTGGCATAGGAGGATCCCGTGCACGCCGCGGCCGAGGATCTGGCGGAATTGCCAGGCGGCCATGCGCACATGGGTTTCATCGATGCCGTTGACCGGCGCCTCGACGATCACGGCGGGGGTGCGGTGGCCGGAGCGGGTGGGGCCGCCGTCCATGAGGCCGCGCATGTATTCGGCGAGGCCCGCCATGTCGAAAGACCCGTGCTCCATCCCGACATTGATATAGTCAGCCCAGATGGCGGCGTCGCGCAGGCCCTGGTCGTAGGTGAGAATGTGGCCGCTGTGCGGGCCGTCGTAATAGATCGCCTGATCCTGTGCGAGCAGTTCGATGGCCCGATTGATCATGGCCGCGTTTCCTTTTCCCGGGAGGGAGATATTGGGGGCGCGCGCGGCGGCATGCGTCAAGCGGGCGATCGGGTGTGGAACCCCGGTCTCCGCATCAGTTGGGCGCGGTTGACACTGGCGGGCGGGCGCGGCAACGATTTCCCATCGTTTTGAATAAACCAGGGAACAAGCTCATGAAAGCCGTGATGTTGGCGTTGTCGTTGTCGTTGGCGTTGTCGTTGGCGCTGTTGTCTGGGCCGGTTTCGGCGCAAAAGGCGCCGCCGGCCGATTTGAAGGCTCAGGTGACAGCAGGCAACGTGGCCTGGATCGCGGCGTTCGCGAAGGGCGACGCGGCGGGCGTGGCGGCATTGTATACCGAGACGGCGACAATGCTGCCGCCCGGTGCCGGGATGCGGAAGGGGCGGGCGGCGATCCAGGGCTTCGTCAAGGAGGCGATGGGGTCTGGGCTGGCGAACATCGCGCTGACGACAACGGATCTGGCGCGCACCGGACCGGTCACGGCGCGGGAGATCGGGGTTCTGATGTTCGACGTTCCGGATGCGCAAAAGAAGATGGTGCGCGCCGAGGGGAAATATGTCGTCAACTGGCGGCTGGTGAAGGGGACGTGGATGCTGGACACCGATATCTGGAACACCAATAAGTAGTTTTGTAAATCAAACAAAATCCTGGACTCCGGGCGGAGT
>JAYVXQ010000355.1:0-13016 GCA_043785025.1 Acetobacteraceae bacterium | reverse complement strand
CCGATAGAAATCCTCCTGAACGCCGCACTCCCGTCGAGGGTTTGAAACGCCGTTGTCGCTGATTCCGGTCCAATATCCGTGCGCAGGCAAAACAAGGTATCTCAGTGACCCCTATCGCCGATCCAGCGACCACTCTCCCATGAGCCGGTCACGAGACCTCCTTATTTTGAGGATGCTCGTACTGGTCCCGGCGCTACTGCTGAGCATGCTCTACTGGGACCGGCCGGAGACGCTGCTCACGTCCGATACACTGACCTCGGCTGAACTCATTTGGGATCTGCTCCACCACGCCGGTGCATGGTCAACGTTCCAACATCCACACAGCCCCGAGTTTGTGCCGGCGGATGTCGTCTTCGGGATCATTCAGGCCGCAACCGGCGGTTGGCGGATCGCCATGGCCGCATGGGTGTTTGTGATGCTGGCCTGGATGATCGCCGTGGGCAGCGCGATCGCCGGAGACAACGCCCGCATATCCGCCACCGCGGCGGCACCGGCGTTTCTATCGCTGATGGTCCCAATCATGACCGCGGCCGCGTTCTACCCAGCGGGCGCTTTCTTTCCGTGGTTTTTACTCCTCCTGCCGGGCCAGCACGGCGGCACGCTGCTTCTTGCGTTGACTGGCGGCCTCGTCGCCCGTCAGGCGGTGAAAACCGGATCACAATCCTCACTTTTCGGACTCGCGGCCATAGCCTTCGCGGCACAGGCATCGGACCAACTTTGCTTGTTCAGCCTCCTGGCCCCGGCGACCGCCGCGTCGTTGGGATCTCTGATCGCGGGAACGATCAGCCGGCCGGCCGCTGGCCGCCTCATCGCCGCCGTCTGGTGTGGCGCCGCGACCGGAGGCCTGATCACCGCCCCGATCGAACGCCAGTTCATGCCCCCACCAACCCTCAGCTATCTGGCCACGCACGCACGACACTTCCTGGCCGACATTGGGCAATATCCGTTGGTCATCGCGGCTTGCCTTTGCGTTTGCCTGATCCTGATCTTTGAGCTTTGGCGACGCGGCCCGCGCGCCACGATCGGCGGGTTCTGGCCCATCTTCGGCGGCACCACCGTACTGGGCGGGCTCGCCTTCACGATCATGTTCTATGAAGACGCATGGTCGTTCCGTTACGCCCTTCCGGCATTATGGTGGACACTGATTTTCGCTACCTCCGGCCTATCGAACCTCAACGCCTGGCATCGCAAACAAACCTGGACCACGGCAGGTGCGACGATCGGAGGGCTCGCGATCCTGATCCTCGCGCAGGGTCTTCATCTCCCTGGCCTGTTCACCTGGACCTCTCCCCTGAGCACCTGCCTGCGCGGCGAAGGCTTGCAATCCGGGCTCGCGGATTATTGGATCGCGCGGAAAACCAGTATGGGGAGCGATTGGGCAGCCCAGATACAGCCAATTGACGCCTACGGCGCGGCCCGCGTCTGGGGAAATGACTGGCAATGGTTCACCCACGACATTCACGACCAGCAACGGCGTCCCGCTTACCGGTTCATCGTTATGGACAACTTACCGGTCGACCGCATCACCGCGGCCTATGGGCCGCCCGACCGGACCATGTCCTGTGGAACGTCCGCCGTCTGGATCTACAATGATTCCACGAAGGTATTCGACAATCTTGCCCGCGCCTCGTCGTTCATGGCCGATATCTTCGCCGCCGCCCCCACCCCTTCATCTCAGGCCCTTTCATCATCACCCGGTATCGTGGAAGCTTCGACGCGATAAAAACGGGAGCTAACAATGAGCGATGACGCCGCCGTAATCACCGAAACCATGGAACTGGTGGCGGCGCGCGTGGACGATCCCATGAAGTTCGTGTTCCAGCGCCTGTTCGCCGAGCAACCCGACGTCGAGCCACTGTTCATCCGCGACAAAGGCGGCTTGGTTCGCGGTCAGATGTTTCAGGTCACGATCGAAAGCCTTTTGGACTTTCTCGGCGACCGATCCTACGGCGCGAACCTGATCCAGATCGAGCGCGTCAATCATCAGGGGCTGGGTGTTGAGCCGGAAGTCTTCGATCAATTTTATTTGACGGTGAAAGCCACTTTCAAGGATATCCTTGGCCCCGATTGGACCGACACGATGGAAACTGTTTGGACCCGTGTCGTAACGGATGTCATGGTTCGCCCGTGACGAACCTGAATCATACCTTTCGAAAAAAACGATAGTGGTTCGATTGAGTTAATAATAATCCAGTTCTGATCGGCGGGGCGCGGACGGTGTCCTCACCGTGACGTCAGGCAAGGTCACGACCCTTTACGCCGGCGACGGCAACAGCACTTTGAAGGTGTTCATTGTGACCAAAACCGCGGCCCCCAGCTTGCTCCAGACGATCGCGACGGGTGGCAGGTTCCGGGTGGATGAAATGGCCGAACCCCCATTCGATCACGGTCGACCCAATGACCGGAAACGTCTTCGTACCGCTCGCCGGAAACACAACCGCCGTCGGAGGCAGCGCCTGCGCCCCGGCATGTCTCGCCGTGTTCGTCAACGATGTGCCAGAGCCAGCGTCTCCGCCAATTCTGCTATTAGGTGGCGACATCCTACTCACGTTGGAGGCACGACGCCGGTCCGTGACGAATCAGGGGCGCCTCGTCACCCATTCATAACGCGGAATGGCGCCTCGGTCTTTTCCCGCAATTCGTCCAGTGTCACGCCGGGCGCCATCTCCAGCAGCCGCATATCGCCGTCCTTGCCTTTCTCCGCGACCTCAAACACGCCGAGATCGGTAATCACGAGGTCGATCACGCCCGCGCCGGTCAATGGTAGGTTGCAGCGCTTCATCAGCTTGGGTTTGCCGCCCGCGGTATGCTCCATCAGAACGACCACACGGCGAACGCCCGCCACGAGATCCATAGCCCCCCCCATGCCCTTGACCATCTTGCCGGGGATCATCCAGTTCGCGAGATCCCCATTCTGGGCGACCTGCAACGCACCAAGGATCGAGATATCGATATGACCGCCGCGCACCATCGCGAATGATGCGGCGCTGTCAAAAAAACTGGTCGTCGGCAGCATCGTCACCGTCTGCTTGCCGGCGTTGATCAGGTCCGGATCCTCGTCGCCTTCGAAGGGAAACTGCCCCATCCCCAGCATACCATTCTCGGAATGCAACTGAATCGACATGCCGTCAGGCACATGGTTCGCGACCAGGGTCGGAATGCCGATGCCCAGGTTCACATAAAAACCATCGTGCAACTCACGCGCCGCGCGAGCGGCCATTTGATCGCGGGTCCAGGCCATGATCTCGGTCTCCTTAAAGTATCATCCGGTCAGGTGGTCACACCTGACCGGATAACGATGCTCGCCAAAACAAATACTTAGAGCGGGTTGCGTGAGCCAACGCGATCGGAAACCGCTCTAAGCGCGCTTGCGCACGGTTCTCTGTTCGATCCGCTTTTCAACAGTCGTCAACGGAACGATCCGATTAACGAAAATGCCAGGCGTGACGATGTGATCGGGATTGAAATGACCCGGCGGGACGACTTCCTCAACCTCGGCGATCACGACATCCGCGGCCGTGGCCATCATCGGATTAAAGTTCCGGGCGGTCATGTTATAGATCAGATTACCCTCGGGATCCGCCTTCCAGGCGTGAATAACCGCGAGATCCGCATGTAAACCGCGTTCCATGATGTAAGTCCGGCCGTCAAAGACCTGCGTGGGCTTGCCCTCGGCGATTTGCGTTCCGACGCCGGTCGCGGTGAAGAACGCCGGTATCCCCGCTCCGCCCGCGCGAATGCGCTCGGCCAACGTGCCCTGCGGATTGAACTCTATCTCCAACTCGCCCGCCAGGAACTGTTTCGCGAACGTGGCGTTCTCGCCGACATACGAACTGATCATTTTCTTCACCTGCCGCGTCACCAGCAGTAGGCCCAAACCGCAATCATCGACCCCGGCGTTGTTCGAGATGATGGTCAGGTCCTTCACGCCCGAATCCCGGATCGCCTCGATCAACGCCGACGGAATCCCGCACAGACCAAATCCGCCGGACATGATGGTCATTCCATCCCGCAACTGCCCCGCCAGCGCGGCTTTCGCGTCCGGAAAAATTTTATTGATCGCCATGATCGTCCCTCTCGCTTTTCCAGACGGAGATAACCGCGCGCGGGGGCCAGAAACAAGCCCCGTTCAGGCGGTGCCTCCGATGCTCCTAACTGTTCACCAATACGTTCTCTGGCCGCGGCGGTATTTCGCCCCGTTCGACCCGCAGCACCTGCCGGGTCAGCATCTCGTGCATCGGGGCCGCGACGCCGACCCGCGCGCCTTCGGACGCGATGAAGCCGTTCATCAATTCGATTTCAGTACGCCGGCCCTTGGCCATATCCTGCGCCATCGAGGGACGCTGGTAGGACGCGCGGAGACCCTCATCGGTACCGCCAACCATGAGGTGCTCAATTTCCGCGATCGCGGCCTTGTCGCCTTCCATCGCCCTCGCCAGGCTTTCAGGGGGTAACGTCCCGATTGGCCCCAGCTTATACCCGAGTTTCTGACCGACCCGCACCGACTCGCCACCCAACGCGATACAGACCCGGCGAACCGCGTCGTGCTGGTCGCGCGCATTCCCACCCATGCCGGTCGCCGCCGAAACTCCATTGCGCATGCCGTTCACACACAACTTGGTCCAACGCTCCCCCCACAAATTAGCCGTCGCCTTCGCCGCGTCGCAATCGTTCATGATACTCGCGAGTTCGACGGCCCGTTTTGTTATGAGTCCAGACGGTTCGCCGACATAAAACGAGGTAACATGCGGGCGTTTGGCATACCCCCGGCGAATATGCCCAGGTTCGTAGAGGTCGACACCGACGCCGCCGCCGACGATGATCCCCAGGGTACGGCCCCATCCAGCGACCGAGGCGACCCGCTCTTCATTCACGCAATTCTGCATCGAAACGATAATACCGTTGGGCGACAAATACTGCTTAATCATCTGGCAAGCCCAGATCGTGTCGAACGATTTGACCGAGATCAATGCGATGTCGATCGGGCGCTGCTTCGCCAGATTCTGCACCTCGGTCAAATGAATCGCGGGAACTTTGACGGTCTTACGCTCCGCGTCCGTCATGCCGAAAAGATTCATGCCATGGGCGCGAACCGCTTCAACATGTTCCGGCCAGGGATCGATTAACGTGACGTCGTGGCCCGCGTTATACAGACTCGCGCCGACATATCCGCCGACCGCACCCGCACCCACGACGACAATGCGTTTCTTCATTCCACGTTTCCTTTTGGACCGATGAACGGACTTTACCGACATCGGGATTTTGATCAATCATCGCTCCGCCGCATGGGACTTTAGAGCATCATCCAATCGGGTGGCCACACCTGACCGGATAAAAATGCTCGCCAAAACAAATAGTTAGAGTGGTTTCCGGGTTCCGTGAGCCAACGCGATCAGAAACCGATCTAAGAGTCTGTCCGGAAAGATGGCCGAGTGATTTCAATGCTTTATCGAAATTGCTAAAACGAAACCATGGGATGCTTTCTCGCGGAAATCTTCGAACTTGTTGGCGCATCGGGGTCGGGTGGGACCTGCTAATGGCATGGAATTGCAGGGTTAACTTTCCGGACAGACACTAGCGCCCGCGAGTACCGGGCAGGGGCGGAGTTTCGGGCGGGCCGGCGAAGCACTGAGCCAGCGCCATCCATTGGCGCGCCGGTTCGCCGGTGACCGAAAGGGTCGTATCGGCGATGTTGCGAGTTTGCGTCACGACCTGACAGAACGCCAGGGCGTCGCCTCGCACCGCGTTATCCGGATTGGGGTCATTCCATATCCAAACCGATCCGGCCGGCGCCGTCAGGCTGACCCACGGTGTTGGACCAGGAACCGGCTGTCCGCGATTGGCGAAGGTCCAGCCATAGGTCCTGATCCCGATCTCGGCGATGTTGCGCAAGCGATCCGTCGCCACGCGCGTCACCCCCATCAGGTCATAAATCGCCTGTCCGTGCGCCCATGTCTCCATCTGACGCGCGGTTGTGAACATGCGGACGCCCATATCCGGGCCCGCCCATTTCAACCGTGTCTCGGACGGCATGTCCGACAGCGTATCGCAAAGACCGCGCATCGTGTCGTGCCATTGCGTCAATAATTCCGATCCCGTCAGGCCGGCGAAGCGTCGCCGAGTGGCCTGCACGCGCGTCAGACCGCTGTCGACCAGAGCCTGACGCTCCGCGCGGAACGCGGCGAAGTGATCCGGCCCCGCGAGCGACGCCGCCGCCATCAGATCACCGTCGTGCAAATGCTGAACGATGTCGTTGACGGTCCATTGCTTGAATTGCGTCGGAAGCGCCCAATCGGCGTCACGCAGAGTCAAAAGCAGCGACCGTAAATCGTCGGCCTCGGCGCGAAAATCGACGGCTTGTTGCAGCATGGCAGGCGGCTCCTTGGATCGGTTGCTCAGGTATAGCCATCTTTTTCGTCAAACCCGATAGCACGACGCTGGATTATAGCAGGCGGAGGGCGCATGGTCCGTTGACACGAAGGAATGATTCCGATGTGCGCGACAGTTTTGTCCTGGTTATCAGCGACCTGCATGACACTCGCTGTCGCCGCGTGCGGCACCGACAAAGCCTCAGGCCTTGTTGCACTCTACGATACGCCGGGTCCGTCGGCGCGGCTGATCGTGGGTCAAACCACCCAAACGGAAACCAATCAAATACTCGGACCGCCCTGGATCGAGCAGAAAGGCGTTCTGACGTGTTGCGGCTTCAGCGGGTCGACTCTGGGCGTAATGCCACCGGGGGCCCCGGCGATGCGGTGGCAATATACCGCCTCACGCGTCCAGACCGTGGGGTTCTGGCCGTTTGAGCAGCAACGCGGCTTCAGCCGAACTTTATTGGTCGTGTTCGACGGGCGGGGCGTGGTTCATGACGTCAAGGTCGTCGATAACGACGGTCAGTGGTACGCCACGCCCAAAATGCGGATGTTCTGACAGGTCATCGCAATCACGCTTTATATGTCGCGGTGATCCAGGCCGATATCCAGAACCTGAGCGCTATGCGTCAGCCAGCCCACCGACATCAAATCCACCCCGGACCGCGCGATCGGCAAAGCCGTCTCCGGACGAATACGCCCAGACGCTTCGGTGATCGCCCGCCCGCCAACGATCTCCACCGCCTCGCGCAACAGATCCGGACCCATATTGTCCAGCAAAACCGCGTCGACACGCAGCTCCATCGCCTCACGTAATTGGTCCAGCGTATCAACCTCGAGCTCGATCTTCACCAGATGACCGACACCCGCGCGCGCGCGCTCCACCGCGGGCTTAACGCCACCCGCGATAGCCACATGATTATCCTTGATCAGCACCGCGTCATCGAGGCCAAAGCGGTGATTCGATCCCCCGCCAACCCGCACCGCATATTTCTGCGCCGCGCGAAGTCCCGGCATTGTTTTGCGGGTGCAACACACCTGCGCCTTGGTTCCCGCGATCGCATCGGCGATTCCGCGGGTCGCCGATGCGACGCCACTCAAATGCGACAAAAAATTCAACGCTACCCGCTCACCCGTTAAAATCCCCCGCGCTGGGCCCGTTACGATCGCGATGAGATCGCCGGGCTGGAGCCGGCTGCCATCACCCAGGGAAACCGCCATTTCGATGCGCGGATCGATCAGCCGAAACGCCCACTCCGCGAAATCCAAACCACAAACAACCCCCGCCTGACGAGCCACCAACGCGCATGTCGTGCGGGCATCAGCCGGCACGATCGAATCAGTCGTCAAATCCCCGGCCCGGCCCAGATCTTCCAGCAACGCGGCCCGAACCGAAGGCTCGATCATAATCGCCGGTAACGGAGGGATCATCATCGGTGAGGCTCCTTAGAGCATGATCCGGTCAGATGGCCACACCTGACCGGATAAAGATGCTCGCTAAAACAAATACTTAGAGCGGGTACCGTGAGCCAACGCGATCGGAAACCGCTCTAAGCCGCGAGCATCCGCTCAACCGAACGCCGCGCCGCATCGACCAGGTCTGAGGGGATCGTTACCTCATACGTCATGGTTTCCAGCGATCGACGAATTTTCGGCAACGTGATCCGCTTCATGTGCGGACACAAATTGCACGGCTTGACGAAGTTCACCGCCGGATGATTGATCGAAACGTTATCGGCCATCGAGCATTCAGTCAGCAAAACGACCCGCGCCGGCTGCTCGCGACTCACGTAATTCGACATATCCGCCGTAGACCCAGCAAAATCCGCCTCCGCGATCACGTTCGGCGGACACTCCGGGTGCGCCAAAATAATGACGCCCGGATAATCCGTTCGCAGCGCCCGCACTTCCGCCGGCGTGAAACGCTCATGCACTTCACAATGGCCAGCCCATGCGATGATCTTCACCTTGGTCTGCGCCGCGATGTTCTGCGCGAGGTACTCGTCGGGCAGCATGATCACCTCGGGCACGCCCAAGGACTCAACGATGCGCTTCGCGTTGGCCGAGGTGCAGCAGATATCCGACTCCGCCTTCACAGCGGCCGAGGAATTGACATAAGTGACGATCGGCACACCGGGATGCTTCTGCCGCATCAACCGCACGTCAGCGGCCGTGATCGACGCCGCCAGCGAGCACCCCGCCTCCAGGTCAGGGATCAAGACGGTCTTGGACGGATTGAGCATCTTGGCGGTCTCCGCCATGAAATGCACGCCCGCCAGAACGATCACATCCGCGTCGACGGTCATCGCCTCCCGAGCCAGAGCCAAGCTATCACCCACGATGTCGGCGACACAGTGGAAGATTTCCGGCGTCTGATAATTATGCGCCAAAATCACGGCGTTACGCTGCTTTTTCAGTGTCAGAATCGCGTCGATGTCATCCGCGAACGCCGGCCATTCGATGGCGGGAATAACGGACTTCACACGATTGTAAAGCGGCGCGGTTCGTTCCAGAGCGGCGGACAGGGACATGGCTTCGATCCTCGATTATGCTCTATATGAGCATTTTCTGAGGTTATGCTAGTCCTGAGTATAAGATTGTCAAGCGACTTTATCACGCGCCTCGCGCGGCCGTTGCGGACCATGAGAACAAGTTTTGAACCGCGGCGCTGTTTCTGAACGCGCCAGTTCCTCTCAAACCGATCGCACCAGCGGCAATTTGCTTCCAACGACCGAACGCTCCACCAGGACCTCCCGCCGGAACCGAAACAGCTTGGCCGGACGCCCGCCCGTCTCGGTCGCCACATCACCCGTTTCCTCAACCAGATCCTGTTGATCGATCAACCGCCGGAAATTCTGCTTATGCAACAAATTTCCCGCCAGAGCCTCCACCGCGCGCTGCAATTGTAACAACGTGAAACCGGGAGGCATCAACTCGAAAACAACCGGCCGGTATTTGATCTTCGCCCGTAACCGGGCAATGCCGGTCGCCAGAATACGACGATGGTCATGTGCCATCGCCACACCGGCCGGCATGCCACCCGCTTCCGGCACCAACCGCGCCTCCCAGAGCGTCTCATACCGCTGAAGGATCAATTCCTCGTTCCAGCGCTCCTGCTCCAGGCCGAAATTGATCGCCACGCGCCGCCAACGTTGGCGCCGGAGTTCCCCGTCCCGCGTCGCCTCGGACCACGCGATCAGCCCCGGTAGAAAATTTTCGATCGCGACGCGCGATGCCAACCGCCGGTCTTCCCAGGGGAAAAACTGATACCAATCCCGCCAGCCAGCCCCCGGATCACCAGACACCGGGGCCTCCCGCGTCAAACCGAGGTAACTCACGGAAACGATCCGCTGATCGGACCCGCCGGTCCGGCCGGGGTCCGCGAAGGTGTAAAGCTGTTCCATGTAACCCAGCGGGTGATGCGTTTGCCGCTCAACCCACGTGCGCAAGCTGGCTTGTAGGGAACTTTCATTGGACTCAAAGGGTCCGGACGGCAGTGCCCGTCCCTTATCAATGGTCAGCACGCGCGGCTGACCATCGGACACCGCGACAATGACCGCGATCAGCTCCGCCGCGACGGACGCCGCCATAACCTCTGTACTGAGAACAGGCATGCCCGCTCATGGCATGGTCCGCCCGCAATCGCCAGATATCTTCGCGACCCGCTCGCCACGCCGCCTGGTGTCCCGACTGGCGGCCCGCCGCCTTGGGTGCGATAATCCCGCTCGATGCGCGCCCTCTACCACTTCCCGCTATCCCCTTATGCCCGCAAGGTCCGCCTTGTGCTGGCCGAAAAACGGCTGCCCGCCGAGTTGGTCCTGGAAAAACCCTGGGAACGCCGACCCGATTACCTGGAACTCAACCCCGCCGGAACAGTGCCGACGCTGGTCGAAGACAACGGCGCGATCATCCCGGATTCAACGGTAATTTGCGAATATCTGGACGAGGCTTACCCAGAAATCCCTCTCATGGGTGATACCTTCCTCGAACGCGTGGAAGTCCGGCGTCTGGCCGCCTGGTTCGACGGAAAATTCGCCGCCGAGGTGACTCAGAACCTGTTGGGCGAAAAATACGTCCGGCAGCAGGCGAAGCGCGGCAATGCCGATCCGGCGTCCATCCGCGCCGGATATACCGCTTTGCGCTATCATCTCGACTACCTGGGATGGCTGGCTGAAAACCGCGAATGGCTCGCCGGTCCGAATTTGTCTCTGGCCGACTTCGCCGCGGCGGCGCATCTGTCCTGCCTTGATTACATCGGAGACGTGGACTGGCGCTTATCCCGGCCCGCCAAGGATTGGTACGCGCGCATTAAATCGCGGCCCGGGTTTCGCACCCTGTTGTCCGACCGCGTGGCCGGAGTAACCCCGCCCACGCACTACGTCGACCTGGATTTCTGAACTTCGAATCGGGAGAGAAACTCATGGCCGTAACCGCGCAATCGGTGCCAATCCTAAAAGACAACTACGCCTGGCTTTTGCGCGATAGCGAAACCGGAGCCACCGCCATCGTCGATCCCGCCGAGGGCGCACCCATCATCGCCGCCATCGAAGCCGCGGGCGGACGCCTGGACATGATTTTGCTGACCCACCATCACGGCGATCACATCGCCGATACCGACATGGTTCGGGCGAAATTCCCGGGTTGCAAAGTCGTCGGCGCGGCCGCTGACGCGCACCGGTTGCCAAAACTCGACCAGGCGGTCCGGGAAGGCGATATCGTTCATCTCGGCAACGCGACGGCCGAGGTCATCGACACCCCTGGCCACACACGCGGCCAAATCAACTTTTTCTTTCCCTCTGGGCCCGTTCTCTTATCGGGCGACACCCTGTTCAGCATCGGCTGCGGCCGGCTGATCGAGGGCGACGCAACCGAAATGTTCGCCAGCCTGACCAAGCTCGCGGCGCTCCCCGACGACACGCTTGTTTGCTGCGGCCATGAATACACCGAGAGCAACGTCAAATTCGCGTTGAGCCTCGACCCTGGCAACGCCGCTTTGCGCGCCCGCGCGGAGGAGGTCCAGCGCCTGCGCGCATCCGGACTGCCGACGATCCCCTCCCGCCTCGGCGAGGAAAAACGCGCCAATCCCTTCCTGCTGGCCAAAACCGCCGCCGCCCTCGCGGACGTGCGTGGTAAAAAAGACCGATTCTGAGAGGCACCCCAATGAAATTATATTATTCCGCGACCAGCCCCTACGCCCGCAAAGTGCTGGCCTGCGCGATCACCCGCGGCCTGGACGGACGCGTCACGCTTCAGCCCTCCAATCCCCACGCTTCACCCGCTGACCTCGTGGCCGACAATCCGACGTCGAAAGTGCCCTGTCTTGTCACCGATGACGGCCTCGCTCTCTATGACAGCCCCGTGATCTGTGAGTTCCTCGACAGCTTGGGCGATGCGCCTCCACTGTTTCCGGTCACCAGTGCGGCGCGTTGGCGCGCCCTGAAGTTTCAGGCCATGGGCGACGGGATCATGGACGCGGCGGTGCCGTGCCGCGGAGAGCAAGCAAAGCCTAAGGAAGCCGCCCGCGATGCGCAAATCGTCCGCTTCAAAGCCGCCATGACCCGAACGGTCGAGGCATTGGAACACGACGTCCCCCATCGCCATGTCGACATCGGCTCCATCGCCGTCGCCTGTGCCCTCGGCTACCTGGACTTTCGCTTCGCCGCCGATCCCTGGCGTCCCGCGCACCCGAAACTCGCCGCCTGGTTTGAAGACTTCGGCAAAAATCCAGGTATTCTTCAAACCGTTCCCAAGGAATAATCGACCCGCGACACTCCGCCGCGGATGCCGCGGCGGTGATCTCAGCGCACGATGTTCGCCCGCACCCCGGGGGCGGTTTGCATCACGAATCCTGACGCCTCCATATCATTGGACCTCAATCTTTGGGCCAGTGAAAAGCGCGATGTTTGGCGATCCGCGAGATCCGATGCGACCTGGAGCCCATTCCGCCGCGCGCCTTTCAAACGAAAATGTTCGACCTCGCACCCGCCGGATAGGCACCGGACGCAAACGAAGCGCGTCAACATCCCGCCCCGATCCACAATTCCCCGTGCGCGTGCCTCACGATTGACACCCCGTGAACCGGCTCGCACCCTCCGATCGGGAAGGAACCGCTTCATGCCAGAAAATAAAGTCGCGCTGATCGTAGGCGCCGGAGATGCAACCGGTGGCGCCATCGCGCGCCGTTTCGCGCGGGAAGGTTACAGCGTGTGCCTGACCCGCCGCTCCGCCGAAAAACTTGATCCATTGGTTCAACAAATCGGCCAGGCGGGCGGCAAAGCTCATGCCTTCGGTTCCGACGCCCGCCGCGAGGATCAGGTCAACGACCTGTTCGCCACAATCGAGCGCGACATCGGTCAAATCGGCGTGCTGATTTTCAACGTCGGCGGAAACGTTCGCTTTCCGATCCGCGAAACCACCACCCGGGTCTATACCAAAGTGTGGGAAATGTGCGCCCTGGCCGGCTTCCTGAACGGACGCGCCGCCGCTGATGTCATGGTTCCCCGCGGCGCGGGCACGATCATCTTCACTGGCGCGACCGCGTCGATCCGGGGTGGCGCCGGCTATGCCGCCTTCGCCGGCGGAAAGCACGCCTTGCGCGCTTTATCGCAAAGCATGGCCCGGGAACTCGGCCCCGAGGGTATTCAT
>JAYVXQ010000354.1:0-4122 GCA_043785025.1 Acetobacteraceae bacterium | reverse complement strand
GCCGTCTTCCTGGCTGGATTTCTTCCACTCGCGCCGCGCCTGTTGGGGGAGGAAAACGTGCAGGCCGCGGGCGAAGGCCAGCACGAAAGCCAGGATATGCGCGCTGATGTGATCGTTGAAGATTTCCCGGAAATTCGTGACTTTCAGCGGATGGTCCGTCATCTCGGGGTAGTAATAACCGGCGGCGGGGGCGGCCTGGGGGGCCTGAAGCCAGCGAAGCTTTTTGGCGCGGCCCAGAAGGTCCTTGCCCAACCAGCCGAAGGCGGCGTCGGCGTCGGCGATTTCCCGCGCGGCGTCTTCGGGGGTTTCGGCGATGACGACGCGGA
This sequence comes from Acetobacteraceae bacterium, assembly GCA_043785025.1. Classification (GTDB taxonomy): domain Bacteria; phylum Pseudomonadota; class Alphaproteobacteria; order Acetobacterales; family Acetobacteraceae; genus Rhodopila. Next base: position 3,796 of record JAYVXQ010000354.1, on the reverse strand, counting down.
CTTCCGGCCGGTCGGCGGCGAGTTTGTTGGCCCAATCGCGAGAGGTTTCGGTGTGCGGAGGGAGCATGAGGAATTTGAAGGCGTTGGCGCCGGACATGCGGTTTCCCTTGGTGTGTTGCCCGTGAAGCCCAGTACGGGGGCGGGAGATGGGGAGAGGGTGGCGCGCATTACGATCCCGCGCAATACTCGCGCGGTTCATGGAACGCGCCGGTGGATGGGGCGGCATGGCTGTTCCGGGCGATATCGTTACTGATTTCAGAACGGTTTCCGGTCGCGTTGGCTCACGAAACCCGCTCTGATTTTTTGTTTTGGCGGGGATCGGCGGCATCCCAGCGGTACCGTTTCGATATCAATTCTTTCTGAAATGATATCGTTATACCTGGGTTTCGGAGAAATCTGGGTACGCGCCCAGGGTTGGTGTGGCGCGGGCGCAAAACCAAAAGGATACCGGGATTTCGGAGAGATCCGGGTATATCCGCGATCGGACCTCTGGGGCCGCCCAACGCGCCCGGCGCGGTAACCCCGAATTGGCGGAACGATGGTTCAACACACGGCGGCACGCCCCCAACCATCCGGCGCCGCTTTATGACAATCGGCTGACGACCGTCTATGGACATCGTCTGACGCGCAACGGAACCGTGGTTCACAATGTCTGATCCCCCGTCCATCGAACGCCTGCTGCTGGTGGTCGCCCTCGGCTTTTTTCTGGGCTTGGCGTTCGAGGAATTTCACACCCAGGGCCATGAGAAACAGCCGGGCGGTATCCGCAGCTTTCCCTTGCTGGCGCTCGCGGGCGCGCTGCTTTACTTCCTTGACCCTGTGCGCCTGTTGCCGATGTGCGTTGGTCTGCTGAGCCTCAGCCTCTGGCTTGGGATCTTTTACTGGCGGCATTTGGCGGAGCCTGACGCCGGCGCTCCCCCAAACGCCGGATTGATGGTCCCGCTGTGCAACTGGATCGCCTTTCTTCTCGGCCCGATCGCGCTCGCCGGGCCGCCTTGGGCCGCTATCGGAATGACCGTCGCGGCCGTGCTGTTCCTGACCGCGCGCGATACGCTGCATGGTTTCGCCCGCCGCGTGGAATTGGGGGAGATCGTCAACGCTGGCCGGTTTCTGCTGTTGACCGGGTTCATCCTGCCCTTGGTGCCCAATACGCCGGTGACCACGCTGACCGCCATCACGCCATATCAGGTTTGGCTGGCGGTGGTCGCGGTCTGCGCGATGTCATATGCCAGTTATCTGATGCAGCGCTTCGTCGCGCCCGCCAGCTCCGGACTGCTGACGGCGGTGCTTGGGGGGCTGTATTCCTCGACCGCGACCACCGTTGTTCTGGCGCGCCGCGCGAGTGCCGAGGCATCCCCCACCCGGCAGACCGAAACCGGGATCATTCTGGCGACGACGATTATGTACGCGCGTCTGCTGGTGGTGATCGCGGTGTTTAACCCGGGCCTGGCCTTGCTGGCCGCGCCGTTTCTGGGCGGTTTGTGCCTCGCGGGTCTCGCCCTCGCGGTGACATGCTATTGGTTCACGCCCGCGCCGCCAGCCGGGGTGACGGTCGCGCCCGGGCTGGCCAACCCGCTGGAATTGGGCGCCGCCGCTTTGTTCGCGGCCTTGTTCGTCGTCGTTTCGATCGCCTCATCCTGGTCCGCGGCGCGGTTTGGCGCGGCGGGCACCTATGTGCTGGCGCTGATCGTCGGGGTGTCGGACATCGATCCGTTCGTGCTGAGCCTGGCGCAAAACGGAGCGGGAAAGATCAGCGGCGTCACGGCGGTGGTGGCGATTCTGCTGGCGACATCGTCGAACAACCTGCTGAAAGCCGTCTATGTCGTGCTGTATTCGGGCGGACGGTTGCTGGTGGCACCGGTGGGCGCGTTGTGTCTGCTCGCGGCGGGCGGCGGCGGGGCGGCCTTATGGCTGATATCGCGATAAAGCGCGGCGGCGCGTGATACCAACGTTGACCGGTTTGATGGTGCGGTGCATCATCCTTGCCCGAAATGAGCCTATCCGCTAGCAACACGGCGCTTCGCGGGCCGGTCCGGTTTTGGGCGCGCGGCCTCGTCGCCAATGTTTTCGTCAGATCGTCGCGCCTTGTGGCGCGGCCCAGAAAGGATCGCCTCATGGCCCGCAACAAAATCGCGCTGATCGGCGCAGGTAACATCGGCGGCACGCTCGCCCATCTCATCGGCCTCAAGGAATTGGGCGATGTCGTCCTGTTTGACGTGTTCGGCGGCGTCGCGGCCGGTAAGGCGCTGGATATCATGCAGTCCGGACCCGTCGATGGGTTCGATTCGCACATGACGGGCGGGTCGGATTACGCGGCGATCGCGGGCTCGGACGTGGTGATCGTGACGGCGGGTTTCCCGCGCACCCCGGGCATGTCGCGCGACGACCTGATCGGAAAGAACGCCGGCGTGATCGCCACGGTGGCCGAGGGTATCAAGACCCATTGTCCGGACGCGTTCGTCATCTGCATCACCAACCCGCTCGACGCGATGGTGTGGGTGATGAAGGAGAAGTCGGGCCTGCCGGCGAACCGCGTGGTCGGCATGGCGGGCGTGCTGGACAGCAGCCGGTTCCAGCTGTTCCTGGCTCAGGAATTTAATGTTTCGGTTGAGGATGTGCGCGCCTTCGTCCTCGGCGGGCATGGCGACACGATGGTGCCGCTGACGCGCTATTCGACGGTCGCGGGCATTCCGGTGCCGGATCTGATCAAGATGGGCTGGACAACCCAGGCGAAGATCGACGCGATCGTCGCGCGGACGGCGAATGGCGGCGGGGAGATCGTGAAACTGCTGGAACGCGGCAGCGCGTTCTATGCGCCCGCCGCCTCGGCGATCGCGATGGCCGAGGCGTTCCTGAAAGACAAGAAGCGCGTTCTGCCCTGCGCGGCCTGGTTGACCGGCCAATATGGCCAAAAGGATCTGTATGTCGGCGTCCCCGTCGTGATCGGCGCGGGCGGCGTGGAGCGGATCGTCGAAGTCGAACTGAACAGCGCCGAGAAGGACGCGTTCGAAAAGTCCTGCGGGGCCGTGAAGGAATTGGTCGACGCGGCGAGAAAATTGATCTGACTCACCATCCAGATCGGAGAACAGTATGAACATCCACGAATATCAGGCCAAGGAGCTTCTGAAGCGCCATGGCGTCGCGGTTCTGGACGGCTATGTCGCCTGGACCCCGGATGAGGCCGCCGCCGCCGCCGCGAAGCTTCCCGGCCCAGTGTTCGTGGTGAAATCGCAGATCCACGCGGGCGGGCGGGGCGCGGGGCGTTTCGCGGACGATCCGGACGGGAAGGGCGGGGTGCGCCTCGCCCGCTCGGCCGAGGAAGTGCGCGCCAACGCGGACGCCATGATCGGGCACGTGCTGATAACGAAACAAACCGGTCCCGCCGGGCGGCCGGTGCATCGGGTCTATGTCGAGGCGGGCTGCGATATCGCGCGGGAGCTGTATTTTTCCATTCTCGTGGACCGGGTGACCGGGCGGATCACGATCGTGGCCTCGGCCGAGGGCGGGATCGATATCGAGGATGTCGCGGCCAACCATCCCGAGAAGATCCTGCGCGTTCCAATCGACCCGGCGGCGGGGTTGCAAGGGCATCATATCCGGACGCTGACGTTCGGTTTGGGCCTGTCGGGTGAGCAGGCGAAGGCGTTCGGCAAGCTGGTGAACGGGCTCTACGCGGCGTTTCAGGCTCTGGATTGCGCGGTGATCGAGATCAATCCGCTCGTCATCACCAATGCCGACGCGGTCGTCGCGTTGGATGCCAAGGTCAGCTTCGACGACAACGCGTTGTTCCGGCATC
>JAYVXQ010000353.1:0-13048 GCA_043785025.1 Acetobacteraceae bacterium | reverse complement strand
CCCCCCCGTTACAGCGCGTCCATCCTCCGCGTGTTGACACCGCCGCCCGTGCCCGGTTTACACCCGCGACAGGCGCTGATCCCATCACCCTGACGCACCGCACGCCACCGGAGTCTCCCCGATCTCATGCCCGTCATGTCCGATCTTTGGATCCGCCACATGGCGGCAACCCGCCAGATGATCAGCCCGTTCGAGGAAGGTCAGCGCCGCGAGGGCGTCATCTCGTACGGCCTGTCCAGCTATGGTTATGACGCACGGATCGCCGACGAGTTCAAGATTTTCACCAACATCGACTCGGCCGTGATCGACCCGAAAAACTTCTCCCCGGCCGGCTTTGTCGACCGCAAGACCGATACCTGCGTTATCCCCCCCAACAGCTTCGCGTTGGGCCACACGATCGAGTATTTCCGCATCCCCCGCGACATTCTGGTGATCTGCCTCGGCAAATCCACCTATGCCCGCTGCGGCATCATCGTGAACGTGACCCCGCTGGAGCCTGAGTGGGAAGGCCAGGTCACGATCGAGATCAGCAACACCACTCCCTTGCCCGCGCGCATCTACGCCAACGAGGGCATCTGCCAGTTTCTGTTCCTGCAAGGTAACGAACCATGCGAGACCAGCTATGCCGGGAAAGCCGGAAAATATATGGGGCAGCGCGGCACCGCTCTGCCAAGGATGTAGCCAAAATGGACAGAATTCGTATTCGCGGCGGCCGCCCTTTGTCGGGCGAGATCCTGATCGGCGGGGCCAAGAACGCCGCCTTGCCGCTGATGACCTGCGGCCTGCTGACCGACGACCGCGTCGTGCTGTCCAACGTCCCCAAACTCGCCGACATCCAGACCATGAGCGCGCTCCTGGCCCAACACGGCATCGGCGTCGATCCCGCCGGCCCCGAGGGCCGTATCCTGTCCCTTGGCGGGCCCATCACCAACACCGAAGCCCCCTACGACATCGTCCGCAAGATGCGCGCCTCCTTCCTGGTCCTCGGCCCGTTGCTGGCCCGCGTCGGGGAGGCCAAGGTCTCACTGCCCGGCGGCTGCACCATCGGCGCCCGCCCGATCGACCTGCATCTCAAGGGTCTTGAGCAGATGGGCGCCACCTTCAACCTCGAAGACGGCTACATCAACGGCCGCGTCCAGGGACGCCTGCGCGGTGCGGCCATCGTGTTCCCCTTCGTCTCCGTGGGTGCCACCGAGAATCTGATGATGGCCGCCGCCCTCGCCGACGGTCAGACCGTGCTGGCCAACGCCGCGCGGGAGCCCGAGATCATCGACCTCGCCGAGTGCCTCGTCGCCATGGGCGCCCGCATCACCGGCATCGGCACCGATAAATTGACGATCGAGGGCGTGAAATCCCTGCACGGCGCGGCCCACACGATCATCCCCGACCGCATCGAGACCGGCAGCTATGCCTGCGCGGCCGCGATCTCCGGCGGGTCGGTGTTCCTGCGCGGCGCCCGCCTCGATCATCAGGGTGCGACGGTGCGCATCCTGCGGGAGGCCGGGGTGGACATCATCGAGGAAGCCGGCGGCCTGATGGTCCGCCGCCTCAACGGCCTGCACGGCGCGGATGCGATGACCGAGCCCTATCCGGGCTTCCCGACCGACATGCAGGCGCAATACATGGCGCTGATGTCGGTGGCCGAGGGCGCCTCCATGGTCACCGAAATGATCTTCGAGAACCGCTTCATGCACGTCCCCGAGCTGAACCGCATGGGGGCCAGGATCAACGTCCACGGCTCCTCGGCGATCGTGCGCGGCGTGCCGTCCCTGAAGGGCGCCCCGGTGATGGCGACCGATTTGCGCGCGTCGCTGTCGCTGATCCTGGCGGGCCTCGGCGCGAAAGGCGAGACGATCGTCAACCGGGTCTATCACCTCGATCGCGGCTATGAGGCGGTCGAGCGCAAATTGGCGGCGTGCGGCGCCGACATCGAGCGTATCGGCGGTTGATCGGCCGCCGGCGGCCGATCGGGTGACGCCCGCCTCACTCCATCGCTGAGGTCGCCCCACTGGGGATGCCCCTGGGGATGCCCCTGGGGTCGCCCCTGGGGACGCCCCTGGGGACGCCCCTGGGGACGCGAAAAAAACCCGCGCGGTTAACGGTTCAGTAAGTGTTCCGCGCCATTGTCCCTTTGGTGAAACCTTTGGGACACACTCCGCCGATGTGGCCGTCCGTCGACGTCAATCTGTTCGTTTATAACGGCGCCGCGACCGTCGGGCCGGCGATCGAGAGCGTGCTGGCGCAAACCTGGCCCGCCCTCCATCTGACGTTGATCGACGACGGTTCCACCGACGGCACCACCGCGATCCTCGCCGATTACGCCGCTCGCCATCCCGGCATCACGCTCAAACGCAACCGCCACAACGCTGGCGCCATCCCCAATTTCCAGCGCGCCTTCTGGACCGGCGACGCCGATTTCGTCATGCCGAAATCCGGCGACGACCTGATCGCCCCCGATTTCATCGCGCGCGCCATGGACCTCCTGATGGCCCATCCCGGCTGTGCCATGGTCCACGCGGCCGGCCTGATCGTGCGGGGCGAGGCCGAAATCGTCGCCCGCTACCCGCCCGAGCATAATTTGTTGGCCATCGGCCCTGACCCGCGCGCCCGCATCGGCGCCGTCATGGCAAGCTACACCTCATCGCCCAGTTTCTGGGGTGTCTACCGCCGCGCGGCGAGCGACGCCCTGTCACCGATCCGCTGCCGCGCCGGGTGGGATCACGTCCTGCTCGCCGAACTGGCCCTATACGGCGAAATCCGGCACGTCGAGGCGCCGCTGTACTGGCGCCGCGACGGCGGTAAACCGGTCGCCAACCTGGCCCGCGCGGCGACCGCGCAAGCCTGCGCCCGTCTGACCCTGGACGACGATCTCGCCGAGCAACGCTGGCGCGCGCCCCTGATCACCACCGCCTACGCCCACATGGAAATGCTCGCCGCCAGCCGCCTCGCGGGCGCGAACCGCCTGTGCCTCATGGACGACGTCGCCCCGATCTTCCGCGCCCGCTGGCTGCCCTATCTCCGCCAGGAGGCCGATTCCGTGCACGCCGCGTTGCCGGACCTGCTGCGCCGCCTGCGCCAAACCAGCCCGTTGGAGGCCGCCTGGCTCGCCGGCGGCCTCGCCAACCTCATCCGCTCCGTCATCGCCATCGTCCCCGAAACCCCCCTGTACTGGGCTGCGGCCGAAATCGCCGCGGGCCCGGGAGAATACGCCGCATGACCGAACCGATCCGCCTTCATATCGGCTGCGGCACGAACATCCTGCCAGGCTGGGTCAACATCGACCGCGAGGCCCGCGCTTTGGGCGTCGTCACCGGCATCGACCCGGCCGCTCTGCCCTACGGCGACGCCTCCGTCGAACAGGTGCTGTCCGAACACGTCTTCGAACATTTCTCGGCCGAGGAGGAACGCCTGGTCTGGACCGAAATGGCCCGCGTGCTGCGTCCTGGCGGCCGCCTGACGATCGAGGTCCCGGATTTCACCTGGATGTGCCAAACCTTCCTGGCCGCGAACGACGAATGGCGCGAATTCTATCGGGTTGGTCCCGCCGATCATTACGCCGGCCACGGCCGCGCTTTGGATCAGCGCTGGGGCATCCTGCAAACCATGTTCTTCGGCAATCAGAACGGTCCTGGGCAATTTCACCGCTCCGGCTACACCGAGGGCAAGCTGCGCGCTCTGTGCGTTTATCTGGGGTTTCAATCAGTCGCGATTGAAACAATCTACAACAAAGGCGGGCAGGCCCTGCGCGCCGGGTTCATTCGTTGACCAGGTTCGTTCATTGACCGAATTCTTTCATTGACCGAATTCTTTCATTGAAAGGTGGGACATGCGGGTTTTCGTAAGCGGGATCGCCGGTTTTCTCGGCTCCCACCTCGCCGAGCATCTGTTGGCATTGGGCCATGAGGTCGTCGGCTGCGACAGCCTGTTGGGCGGCGAGCTGATCAACGTCCCGCCATCAGCGGAATTCTATCAATATGATTGCCGCGACTTCAACGCGATGGAAAAAGTGATGCGCCGGTGCGAGCTGGTCTATCACTGCGCCGCCACCGCGTACGAGGGTCTGTCGGTGTTCTCCCCCGCCATGGTGATGGACAACATCGTCACGGGCTCGGTTTCGGTGTTCTCCGCCGCGATCTCCAACGGCGCGCGCCGTGTGGTGTTCTGCAGCTCCATGGCCCGCTACGGCGCCAATCCGGCCCCCTTCCACGAATGCCAAACGCCCTTACCTGAAGACCCGTACGGCATCGCCAAGGTCGCCGCCGAGCTGGCCCTGCGCAATCTCGCCGGCGTGCACGGCATCGAATATGCCATCGCCGTCCCCCACAACATCATCGGCCGCCGCCAGAAATTCGACGATCCCTACCGCAACGTCGCCTCCATCATGGCCAATCTAATGTTACAGGGCCGCCAGCCCTACATCTACGGCGACGGCGAACAAACCCGCTGCTTCAGCCACATCGACGACTGCCTGAGCTGCCTGCTGGCGATGGGCCTGACCGAGCGCGGCCTGAGTGAGGTCGTGAACATCGGCCCCGACGAGGAATTCGTCTCGATCAACCATCTGTTCCGCACGCTAAAAGGCCTGACCGGCTTCGAGGGGCAGGCGATCCACGTCACCGACCGCCCGCGCGAGGTCAAAAACGCCTACTGCTCCTCCACCAAAGCCCGCGACGTACTGGGCTATCGCACGACGCGCGCTTTGGACGACGGATTGAGCGACGTCGTCGCCTATATCCGCGACGTCGGTCCGCGCAAATTCCGCTATCACCTCGATATCGAAATCCGCAACCAACACACGCCCCGCACCTGGTCCGAGCGGTTGATGTAATGGACAAAGACACGCTGCCGCGCGCGATCGCGTTGCAATTCGACAATGGTGAAATCGTCTACCCCGCCGGCGGTCAGCCGATCATGCGCGGCTACAGCTACAGCGGCAGCGGCCTGCGCTGTTTCGGCAAGACAACGGCGTTCATGGACGAGCCCAGATTCCAACGCGCGCATGGCAGGGGCTGGAACTCCGGCCACAAGAAAGCCCGCCACATCGACGACAACCGCTGGATCACCCACATCGCGCTCTGGGCTGCAACCCAGGCCGCGCGCCTCGACGGCGATTTCGTCGAATGCGGCGTGGACACCGGCATGCTGTCGCTGGCGATCTGCGACTGGCTGGATTTCAACCGCCTCGACAAGGATTTCTGGCTGTTCGACACGTTCCGCGGCATCCCCGAGGAACAGATGACCCCGTCCGAGCGCGACGGCATCGCCGGCTGGCACAACCGCGAGGCCTATGAGGAATGTCACGCCCAGGCGGTGAAGAATTTTGGGGAATGGCCGCGATGTAGGCTGGTGCAAGGGAGGGTGCCCGATACCCTCAACGCTTTCCCGGACAACCGCCGTATCGCCTATCTGTCGATCGACATGAACATCGTCGCCCCGGAAATCGCCGCGATCGCGTTCTTCTGGGACCGCATCGTTCCCGGCGGGATCGTTCTGCTGGACGATTACGGCTGGTCCACCCACACCGATCAACGGGATGCGTTCGACGCCTTCGCGACACGCCACGGCGCGATGATCCTGTCGCTGCCGACCGGCCAGGGATTGATCGTCCGGTGAAATCGGGGATCCGACGGCTTACCTGACCTGCGATGCGCTGTGAAACTTCACCCGGATGGGCGGATCTTTAAGCCTATCTTCACGCTCTCGTGGTCATGTCGGCGGCTCATCGTCAGGATCCTGTTCGCATGCCATCAGACGACGATATCGCCCGCCTTCGCCTGATCCGCGCCGAGGGCGTGGGACCGGTGACCTACCGGCGCTTGCTCGAACGCTATCGCACACCGGGGGCGGCGTTGGCGGCGGTGCCGCATCTGGCGAAATCGGGCGGGCGCGCGGGGGCGCCGGCGATTCCCTCGGTGGGGGATGCGGAGCGGGAGTTCGCCGCCACCGCGCGATTGGGCGGGCAAATGATCTTCCTCGGCGATGCCTTATATCCCCCGCTGCTGGCGCGGCTGGATGACGCCCCGCCGGTGATCGCGGTGCTTGGCGATGCCGCGCTGCTGGCCTCGCCCGCGGTGGCGATCGTGGGCGGGCGCAATGCCTCGGCGGCGGGGTTGAAAATGGCCGAGATCCTGGCCGAGCGGCTGGCGGCGCGGGTCACCATCGTCTCGGGCCTCGCGCGCGGGGTCGATGGGATCGCGCATACCGCGGCGATGCGGACGGGCAAAACCATCGCGGCGGTCGCGGGCGGGCTCGACGTGCCCTACCCCGCCGAGAACATCGCGCTGCAACGCCTCATCGCCGAACGCGGCGCGGTACTGACCGAGGCGCCGCCGGGAACCGAACCCCAGGCGCGGCACTTCCCCAAACGGAACCGCTTGATCGCGGGGTTGGCTTTGGGGGTCGTGGTGGTGGAGGCGGCGCGGCGGTCCGGCAGTTTAATCACCGCCCGAATCGCTCAGGATCTGGGGCGGGAGGTGTTCGTGGTGCCCGGCTCGCCCTTGGATCCGCGCACCCATGGCGGCAACGACCTGATCCGGGAGGGCGCGGTTCTGGTGGGGTCGGCCGACGACGTGCTGGACGGTTTGCCGGGATTTGGCGGGTTGTTTACGGGCGAGGTGATGGAAGCGGACAACGCCGACCCGTTCGAGGACGGTTTCCCCGCCGATCTTGACGTCGGCCAGGCCCGTTCCCAGCTGATGGGGCTTTTGGGACCAACGCCGATTCACGTTGACGATCTGGCGCGGCGCTGCCAGTTGTCTGCCGCCGCCGTTCTGGCGGCACTGCTGGAACTGGAGCTGTCTGGGCGGGTGGAAGCCCAACCGGGCAACCGGTTCGCCTTGCTGACCAGACCGTGATTGCGTCAGGTTGACGCCATCAAAGCCTGGATTTGTTAAGCTTGAGAGGGCGATTCCCGTCTGAGGTTGGATCGACCTCAGACGATCGCGCTCTAATACCTGATCGACGTTCGTGGTACCCAGAGTCAAAGGGATATAATGTCTGACGTTGTCGTCGTTGAGTCCCCCGCCAAGGCCAAAACCATCAACCGTTATTTGGGTGGCGGGTATACCGTGCTGGCCAGTTTCGGCCATGTGCGCGATTTGCCGCCCAAGGATGGCAGCGTCCGGCCGGACGAGGACTTCGCCATGGACTGGGAGGCCGACGCGCGCGGCGAAAAACAGGTCGGCGCCATCGTCAAGGCGCTGAAAGGGGCGAAAACCCTGTACCTCGCCACCGATCCGGATCGCGAGGGCGAAGCGATCTCCTGGCACGTCCGGGCGATGCTGGAGGAGAAGAACGCGCTGAAAGGCGTCAAGGTCCAGCGCATCACGTTCAACGAGATCACCAAAAACGCCATTCAGGAAGCGATGGCGCATCCGCGCGACCTCGATCTGCCGTTGATCGAGGCCTATATGGCCCGGCGCGCGCTGGATTATCTGGTGGGATTCACGCTGTCGCCGGTGCTGTGGCGGAAATTGCCGGGCAGCCGCTCGGCGGGACGGGTGCAGTCGGTGGCGCTGCGGTTGATTTGCGACCGGGAAGCCGAGATCGAGATTTTCCGGGCGCGGGAATACTGGTCGATCGAGGCGGTGTTCATGACACCGGGCAACGCGCCGTTCACCGCGCGCCTCACGCATCTGAACGGCAAGCGCCTCGATCAGTTCGATCTGAACACCGGGGTCTTGGCCGAGGCGGCGAAGGCACTGGTCGAAGCCAACGCGTTCTCGGTGGGCTCGGTCGAGCGCAAGCGTGTAAAGCGCAATCCGCCGGCACCGTTCACGACCTCCACCTTGCAGCAGGAGGCCTCGCGTAAGTTGGGCTTTGGCGCGCAGCAGACGATGCGCACCGCGCAGGGCCTGTATGAGGGCGTCGATATCGACGGCGAGACGACGGGTCTCATTACCTATATGCGGACCGACGGCGTGCAGATGGCGAAAGAGGCGATCGGCGCCATTCGCGATCACGTGAAAGACGCGTTCGGGGCGAATTATCTGCCGGGCGCGCCGCGCGAATACACCAGCCGCGCCAAGAACGCGCAGGAAGCGCATGAGGCGATCCGGCCGACGGATGTGGCCCGCACGCCCGATTCGATCCCGAACGGGCTGAGTTCCGATCAGCGGCGTTTGTATGAGCTGATCTGGAAACGCGCGGTCGCCTCCCAGATGCAATCGGCCGAACTGGATCAGGTCGCGGTCGATGTCGTCGATGGCAAAGGGCAGACTTTGCGCGCCACCGGCTCGATCGTCGCGTTCGATGGGTTCCTGAAATTGTATCGCGAGGATACCGACGACGATCCGGCCGAAAGCGAGGATAACCGGATGCTGCCGCCGATGTCGGCGAAGGATCCGTTGCGTCGCTCCAAGGTCGATGCGAACCAGCATTTCACCCAGCCCCCGCCGCGCTATTCCGAGGCCAGCCTGGTCAAGAAAATGGAGGAACTGGGCATCGGCCGTCCCTCGACCTATGCCTCCATCCTGACGGTGTTGCAGGACCGCAAATATGTCCGGCTGGACAAACGGCGCTTCATTCCCGAGGACCGCGGGCGGCTGGTGACGGCGTTTCTGATCAGCTTCTTCCACGATTACGTGGATACCGGCTTCACCTCCGGGCTGGAGGAGAAGCTGGACGAGGTATCCGCCGGCAATCTGAACTGGCGGCTGGTAATGCGGAACTTCTGGGAGGCGTTTTCGAAAGCGATCGACCAGACCAAGGATCTGAAAATCAGCGATGTCATCAACGCGCTGGATCAGGATCTGGGGCCGCATTTCTTTCCGGTGCCCGCCGATGGCGGCGATCCCCGCAAATGCACGTCCTGCGGCGATGGGCGGTTGGGGCTGAAATTAGGGCGGTTGGGCAGTTTCATCGGCTGCTCGAACTATCCGGAATGCCGTTACACGCGCAGCCTGGCGGTCGATCCCAATGCCGAGGGCGGCGATACGCTGAAGGACGGGCAGCGGGCTCTGGGTCAGGATCCCGACACCGGGGACGAGGTCACCGTGCGGCGCGGGCCCTATGGGCTGTACGTGCAGTTGGGCGAGGCGAGCGAGGATAAGAAGATCAAGCCGCGGCGGACGACATTGCCTCGCGGCGTCGACGGCGATTTGCTGACGTTGGATCAGGCGGTGGCGCTGCTGGCGCTGCCGAAAATGGTCGGGATCCATCCGGAGACGCAGGAGCCGATCCAGGTCGGCATCGGGCGCTTCGGGCCCTATGTTCGCATGGGCGCGCTGTTCGGGTCGCTGGACAAGGATGACGACGTTCTGTCGATCGGCATCAATCGCGCGGTCGATCTGATCGCGAAGAAAATGGCCAGCGTGCGGACCTTGGGCGAGCATCCCAAGGACAAGGCCTTCGTTTCGGTGCGCAAGGGACGGTTTGGGCCGTACGTGCAGCACGGCCAGACGGTGGCGAATTTGCCGCGAGGCACCGCGATGGACGACGTCACGCTGGACGAAGCGGTCGTTTTGCTGGTCGAGAAGGGCAAGGTTTTGAAGGCCCGGGGTGGGGTGAAAAAAGGCGCCGCGAAAAAAGCCGGTGCGAAGAAAAAAGCGGCCCCCGCCGATTCCGTGGTGGCGGCACCTCGGGTCGCCGCGCGGAAGAAAGCCGCGGTCGCGAAGAAGCCGGCGGTGAAGAAAAAGGCGGCGGCGCGGAAGACAGTGTCGGCCTGATGAAAGCGAAGACGATCCTGGTGATCCGGCACGCGGAAAAACCGGATGACGACGGGACCGTTCAGGGCGTGCAGGAAGACGGCGATCGCAGCCCGCATGATCTGACAGTGCGCGGCTGGCAGCGCGCGGGCGCTCTGGTGCGGTTTTTCGCCCCGCATGAGGGCGGGCTGAAGCGGCCGGACGCGATATTCGCCGCGGCCTCGACCGACGCCTCACCCAGCAAACGGGCGCGGCATACCGTGCGTCCCTTGGCGCATGAATTGGGCCTGAAAATTCACGACGAGTTCGCTGAGGGTCAGGAGGCCGCGATGATCAAAGCGGCGCTGAACGCGGGCGAGGTCGTTTTGATCGCGTGGCATCATGGCGATATTCCCGCGATCGCGGCGTGTCTTGGCGCGGCCGTGCCGGCGTCGTGGGATGACGACCGCTTCGACCTGATCTGGGCTTTCGAGCGTCGAGGCGATGTCTGGGCTTTTCGTCAGGTGCCTTTGCTGCTGTTGCCGGGGGATCGCGCGGAGCCGATCGCCCTCTGAAACTTAAGAAACGCGGACCTTGATCGCGTCTACCTGACGCGACCAAGGTCCACGGTTACGCGCGCCGGACGTTCCACATATACGCACCGCTGCCCTCGATCACGCCGGTCAGATATTTGCGATACGCGGTGCGGATTTTGAACTGGCCGCACAGCGCGAAGGGCACGGTTTCCAAAGCGCGGGCCTGGATCTGATCGGCCAGCGTGGTTTGCGTCGCCGCGTCGGTGGCGACGGTCCATTCGCGCGTCAGTTGCTCCATCTTTTCGTCTTCGAACCAACCGGCCCATCCCTTGGCGCCGAGACCGCGCATCGCGAAATGTTCGACCGGCGTCGAAATGATGTTGGACGGCGCCCAGGTGTGGAAGATGGACCAGCCGCCTTTTTCAACGGGCTCGCGGGATGTGCGGCGGTTGGTCAACGTGGCCCAATCGACGGCGGCGAGCTCGGCGTTCATGCCGATTTTGGTCAACAGATCATGCGTCACCTCCCCCATCGGGCCGATCGTGGGGACGTCGGAGGGGCTGATGATGACGATTTTTTCGCCGTTATAGCCTGCGGCTTTCAGCATCGCGCGGGCTTTGTCGAGGTCGCCTTGCATGGCACCGGCGGCGATTTCGCGGCCATACGGCGTGCCGCAGGGAATGAAGGCCTTGCAGGCGTTGAACGCGGTGGTGTCGCCGCCGGTGATCGAGGCCATGTAGTCCGGCTGGTTGACCGCCATGAGCACGGCGCGGCGGACGGCGACGTTGTTGAACGGCGCCTGCAAATGATTGAAGCGCAGGATGCCGTTGAAGCCGCCGGGGTTGGCGCTGCCGATCGCGATGTCATTGTTTTTGCGCAACTGCGGAATCAGGTCCGCCTGGGCTTGTTCATACCAATCGACCTCGCCGGACAATAAGGCCGCGGCGGCGGTGGCGGGTTCGGGAATCGCGGGCCATTCCATCCGGTCGAAATGCACGATTTTCGCACCGGCCGTGTATTGCGGCGCGTCGGTGCGCGGAACATAACCGGCGAATTTGGTATAACTCGCGAAGGATCCGGCGTTGAATTCCTTGACGTTGAACATCCAGGGGCCGCTGCCGATTGGATCGGAGATTTGTTTGAACGGGTCGGTTTGCGCGATGTGCTCGGGCATGATGAAGGGGACGGACGCACTGCCGCGCGCCAAGGCCTCCAACAGCATCGGCACCGGACGGGACAACGCGATTTTCAGCGTGCGATCGTCGGGAGCGGACCAGTCGTCGATGAATTGCGCGATCGTCTGGCCGAAGGTTTCCTTGCCAGCCCATCGTTTCAGGCTTTGCAGGCAGTCGCGGGCGCGCACCGGCTCATTGTTATGGAATTTCAGACCCTCACGGAGTTTGATGGTGTAGACACGGGAATCGTCGGACAGCGTGTGGCCCTCGGCCATTTGCGGCGCGACCTGGCGCTTGTCGTTCAATCCGAACAACGTGTCGTAGACGGCCCATCCGTGGTTGGTGGTGACGAGCGATGTGTTGAACACGGTGTCGAGCGAATAAAGCGCGGTCAGCGGAATGAGTTTCAGCGTCTTTTCGCGCGAGGATTGGGCATGCACGGCGGGGGCGGCGGCCATGGCGGCGGCGGTGAGTACAAGCTGGCGGCGTTTCATGGTCGGCTCCTCCGTTGATCGTTGAGGGGAGTATGACGCGTCGTTCCGGCTTCGGCCAGAGCGGTTTGGGATCAGGTCACCCTACCTGATCGAATAAAGACGCTCGCCAAAACATAAGCCAACGCGATCAGAAACCGCTCTGGCTCGCGGCGGCGGTCTGGACGCAGCGTTCGAACAAGGTGAGGTCGGTCCAGCGGCCGGCATCGCCGGTGATCAGAATCCCGCCGGAGCCGGCGATCCCGCCCTCGATCATCAGATTGTCGAACAGACCAAATTGTTCCACAAGTAGACCGTCCTGATCGCGATATGATCCGTCCGGTTGCTCGGTGGTCTCGTATGCGGCCCGGGTGCGGGCGAGGAACGGCATGGTGGTCGTTGCATAGCCGAGGATTTTCATCCCCAACGCGCGGGCGAAGCCAACCTCGAAAACCGTGCCGACATCGGCGCTGGGACCGCGAAACGGGGTGAGGTTGGCGATGATGATGTCGCAGCCTCGGATATGAGCTTCATTACGGTGCGCGATCATGCGCCAGAATGGCAGCGCGTCCCAATCCGCGGGTTGGTTCGCGATCGGATCAAGCGGTGACACGCCGGTGATCCCATATCGGACGCAGATCGTTTTTTTGCGGTCGAGCCAGACTTCGGGATCGGGGAAGAAAACGTCCGGACCGGCCAGATACGCGCGCATCAGAAGCCGTAAATCCGCGCGGGGTTGTCGACCAGAATGCGATGACGCACGGCGGGATCAGTAACCCAGGCGAAGAATTGGTCGAGCAAAAGCCCGGACTCGGGGACCGGGGTCATGCCCGGATGCGGCCAGTCCGTGCCCCAAACGCAATGATCGGGGAAACGCGTGGCCAGCGCCGTCACGTTAGGGGCGGGATCAGACCAGGGATGCCCGGCGGCGGAGGCGCGGTAGGCGCTGAGCTTGATCGACGCGTTGCCGGTGTCGAGCAGCCGCAGCAGCGACAAGAATTGCGGATGGTTCAGTCCCAGATCGGCCTTCACGCCACCGCAATGATCGATCACGACCGGCACCGGGAGTTTCGCGAGCGTGGGGGCCATGTCCGCGAGGATATCGCCCTCGGTATAGACCTGGATGTGCCAGCCGAGGGGGGCGATGCGGCGCGCGATGAGCTCCAGTTGAGCGATCGGGGTGCCGTTGCCGGAGGACAGGTTGAAGCGCACGCCGCGCACGCCATCCGCGTGCATCTGTTTCA
>JAYVXQ010000352.1:0-4157 GCA_043785025.1 Acetobacteraceae bacterium | reverse complement strand
CATCAGTCGATCAGGGGCTCACACCTGATCGGATTAAGATGCTCGCCAAAACAAATACTGAGAGCGGGTTCCGTGAGCCAACGCGATCGGAAACCGCTCAAAGATCGATCCCGCCATCACCCATCATGCTTTCTTCCGTCGAGGACCCCGCATCATGACTCCGCTTTCCGTGACCGACCGGCTGTTTTTCGAACGCCCTGACTCGCGTTTGGACCAGGACACCGCGACCCGCGTGGTCGCCGAGGCCCTGAACGGCAGCGACGATGGCGAGCTTTACCTGGAATATCAGGAAAGCGAGCAAATCAGCCTCGATGACGGGCGCATCCGCTCCGCCGGGTTCGACACCACGATGGGGTTCGGCCTGCGCGCCGTGGCGGGGGAGGCGACCGGTTTCGCCCATGCCGCCGACGTGTCCGAATCGGCGCTGCGTCGCGCCGCCTCCAGCGTCGCCGCGATAGCCCAAGGATATGAGGGGGTGATGGCGGAACCGCCGCGGCAGACAAATGCGCGGTTGTATTCGGACGCGAACCCGTTGAACCAGGCCGATTTTTCCACGCGCACGGGCGTCCTGGCGGAAATCGACGCCTATGCCCGCGCCCGCGATTCGCGGATCGTGCAGGTCATGGCCTCGCTGACCGGTGAATGGCAGGCCGTGCAAATCCTGCGCGGCGACGGCGCGCGTGTCGCCGATTTACGCCCGCTGGTCCGCCTGAACGTGTCCGTCGTCGTGGAAAAAGACGGGCGGCGGGAGACCGGAAGCCATGGCCTGGGTGGCCGTTTCGGCTATGCCGCGATCACGGAACCCGCCGTCTGGCGCGCCGCCGTCGATGAGGCATTGCGCCAGGCCCTGGTCAATCTCGATTCGCGTCCCGCCCCCGCCGGCGAGATGGAAATCGTACTGGGTTCGGGCTGGCCGGGGATCCTCCTGCATGAAGCGATCGGCCATGGGCTGGAAGGCGATTTCAACCGCAAGAAGACCTCCGCGTTCTCCGGCCTGTTGGGCAAGCGAATCGCCTCGCCCGGCGTGACGGTGGTCGATGACGGCACGATGACGGATCGCCGCGGCAGCCTGACCGTCGATGACGAGGGCACGCCGACATCGCGCACCGTCCTCATCGACGACGGGATCCTGGTCAATTTCATGCAAGATCGCCTGAACGCCCGTCTTATGAAAATGCCCGCGACCGGAAATGGCCGCCGCCAGTCGCACGCCCATGCGCCCATGCCGCGGATGACGAACACCGTGATGTTGGGTGGCAGCCACACGCCCGAGGAGATGATCCGCTCCGTGAAGCGCGGCCTTTACGCCGTGAATTTCGGCGGCGGGCAGGTGGATATCACGTCGGGTAAATTCGTTTTCTCGGCGAGCGAGGCCTATCTGATCGAGGATGGGATCGTCACCGCGCCCGTCAAAGGGGCGACGCTGATCGGTAACGGGCCAGATTCGCTGACCAAGGTGACGATGGTCGGGAACGACATGGCGATGGATCCCGGCATCGGCACCTGCGGAAAGTCTGGGCAGGGCGTCCCGGTTGGGGTTGGCCAGCCGACGTTGAAGCTGTCCGGCCTCACGGTTGGCGGCACCGCGACCTGAAGCGTTTTCGGATCGTGAATCGGAGTCCCCTGGGAAACGCTTGGTTTCCTGGGGCCATCTGAAAAATAATAATAAATTTGATTGTAGATCTTTTTAAAGACTCGCTCATATTCAATAGAAGTCGCCAATAATTTAGTATCCCGAAACAACCATGGGCTTAGTCAATCCGTGTAAAACTGAATTCCGGGCAAGAAAAAACTTAAAAAAATAAGGAATTTACGCAATAATGACGTCAAAAATACGATAAAAAATCCTTAATGGGGCAATATTCGTGTCAAGGCGAAAGCAGGAAAATAATAACAACCTGCTTTCGACGCAAAATTACTTGGCCCGGAAGGTAAATCCCCATGTTTGTCCAAATCAATACTTCTGCCATCGCTTGTGACAACAACGTTCGCCTCGGCGGATACGCTCCGGCGTTGAACACCGCCGACACCGGCAAAGTCCGCCTCGGCGGCTACGCCCCGGCGCTGAGCACGGCCGACGCTGGCAAAGTCCGCCTCGGCGGCTACGCCCCCGCTCTGAGCACCTCCGACACCGGCAAAGTCCGCCTCGGCGGCTACGCGCCCGCTCTGAGCACCGCCGACACCGGCAAAGTCCGCCTCGGCGGCTACGCGCCCGCGCTGAGCACCGCCGACGCTGGCAAAATCCGCCTCGGCGGCTACGCTCCCGCCCTGCCCGCGAAAAACTAAGACCGATCCGCTGAACGACCTGACGAGAACGCCAATTGACCAGGATCCCGCATCCTGGCCTTTTGGTGTTCTAACGACGCGGGGATGCCATGACGATCGCCGAACCCATCAAGTCGCCCGCTCCGCCTTCAAAACTCGTGACCTTTCATCGCCTGATCCCCGAGGCGCGTCTGCCGCAACGCGCTGACCGCTCAGCCTCCGGCATGCTCCCGACCCGCGCCTTCCGCTATTGCGAGCCCGCGACCACCGCCTCGGGCTTCGGCTATTATATCTTTCCCGTCATGGATTTCTCGCTCCGGTTCGACGGCGCCGACGTGCTGTGGACCTTTCGCGGCGTCGGAGAATGGTTTCCAATCCCAAAGCTCAGCACGATGCAATATCCCGGCTTCGCGGATTACTTCGCCTCCATCGCCCCCGAGAATTGTAAGGAATTCGCCCCGCCCTTCATGACCGTCATGCAAGAGCCCGGTTTTGTGCAAATCTGGACCGGCCTCATGGTGCGCACCGCGCCGGATTGGAGTTTACTGGTGCGCTCGCCCGCGAATTTTCCCCGTCCGGGCGGTTATGAACAATTCGAAGGTCTGATCGAAACCGACCAATGGTTCGGCCCGCTGATCACCAACATCAAGCTGATCAAAACTGACACGCCGATCGATTTCCGCCAGGAATATCCGATGATCCAGGTGCAGCCGATCCCGCGCGTCGCCTATCAGGAATCCACGCTCAACAATTACGAGCTTGTTCCTGATCTTCAACAATTCACCGAACAGGATTGGGCCGACTACCACCAAACGATCGTGCGGCCGAACGTGATGGAGGATCGTCAGCGCGGGCAATACGCGGCGGCGACCCGTAAGCGGCGGGCGGCCGAAATCGGCGGGCGGGGCGGCAAACCGGAACCGGAATGATGCGCTTACAGCATCATTCGATCAGGTGGCCACACCTGATCGGATTCAGAGGCTCGCCAAAAAAATACTTAGTGCGGGTTCCGTAAGCCAACGCGATCGGAAACCGCTCTGGAGCGCGATCGTCCGCAGTTGAACCAACTTCAGACGGGAATCGCCCTCTGAAACTTAACAAACGCGGACCTTGATCGCGTCAACCTGACGCGATCAAGCTCTAGGGCGCCCCCGCGCGGCGCAACCCCTCGGCGTAATGTTCGCGGTCGGCTTCACGCTCGAACGGGCTGAGCCGCAAAAACCGCTCGATCGTGAAATCGGGTTCGATCGCCAGCAGGCGTTGGCGCACGGCCGCGGCTTCCTGCCGCAAATCCAGATATCCGAGCGCCGCCAAATACGGTTTGAACCCCGCCGACAACGAGGGATTGAGCTGGGTTACCGTCCGGCCCACCGTCACCGCCGCGGAATAATCGCGCTTCATCAAATAAATCACCGTGAAAAATCCGTCGAACAGAAACGCGTGCGGATCCAGCGGCGATAACGCTTTATAGCGGTTGTTGCGCCGCTCGGCCTCTTCAATTTCGCCGAGATAAGCACAGGTGATCGCCGATAACGCCCATGCCATGGCAAGGTTCGGGTTAAGGTCGAGGGCGCGGGCATGCAGCGCCGCCGCGTCCCGTGCCCCGCGCCCCAGATAAGCGCGGACATGGCCCGCGATGGTCAGCGCCTTGGCGTCGAACGGATCCAGCACGATCGCCCGTTCGGCCAGTTCCCCGCCGCGCGCCATCGTTTCATTGGGCGTCCCGGTCCAACCCTGTCCGACCAGGAACACATGCCAATACGCATACCAGGCATGGGCTGCCGCGTATTCCGGTTCCAGCGCGATCGCCTGCTCCAGATACTCCCCGGCGCGCAGAAAATCCTCGCGTTCGAAGCGCGTCGTCAACGGGATCGAGCGCAAAACCAGGTCAT
>JAYVXQ010000351.1:0-4161 GCA_043785025.1 Acetobacteraceae bacterium | reverse complement strand
ATCAGGGGCCGTATTCCATGAGCAAATACGCGGCGGTATCGTTGTCAGAAGCGCTCGAACACGAGCTGGAAGGCACCAGTATCGGGGTATCCGTGCTGTGCCCAGGACCGATCGCGACGAATATCGCGCGGGGTGCGCGGAACCGGCCGGAGCATATGGAGGGCTCGCGCGAGAAGCCTGACGAGGAAGCCGTTCTGGCCGAACGCCTCGCCGCCACGGGTCTCGATCCGAAACTGGTGGGTGAGCGTGTGGTGGACGCGATCCGGACGAAGACCTTTTACGCCTTCGTCAGCGCCGTGCCGGCCGACGTGATCAAAGCCCGTCATCGGCGGATCGAGGAGGCATTGAACAGCCGTTGGGTCACTCATTACTGAACCGGTACGGAAGCAACGACCCATAAAAAACGGCCGAACAATGTCAGTGACATTTTCCGGCCGGTCCTTAATTGCGATTCATCTTTGAGGGTGACGTTAACCCCAAACGATCACGCGCTGATCACCAACGCCAACGTCAGACGGATTCTTTCAATTCCTTGGCGGGGCGGAACGCGATCTTTTTGCTGGCCTTGATCTTGATCGCCTCGCCCGTCGCGGGATTGCGGCCCATCCGCGCGGCGCGCGCGCGCACTTGCAGAATACCCAGGCCGGTCAGGCGAACCTTATCGCCGTTCTTCAGATGTTGCGACGTCGCGGTGACCAGATCATCCAGCACGGCCTCCGCCAATTTCTTGGAGATTTCGTGCGTCGCCGCCACGGTCGCGGCGATTTGTTTCAGGGTGACCGTTGCCTGGGCGGCCGTCTTGGCGGCGGCCTTCTTCGCGGGCGCGGCGGCTTTCTTCGCGGGGGCGGCCTTTTTTGCTGCGGGCATGGATTCCTCACTGGTCAGCATTTGTTCGACGCGGATCACACCATAGGCATTCGAGTCGGGCAAGAGAGTCTCACCATTATCACGCAAAAAACTGTGTTTTTTGAACACGGCGCGGCGAACTTCGTCCCAGGGTCACACAATCGAGCCCATTTGCCGCAGCCGCGCCGCCACTTTGGGGTCGATCGGCACTGGCTGACCATTGTTTTGCTGGACGCAAACGGACCGATTGACCGCCGTCACGACACAGCCGTCCCGATCGAATAGTCCGTAACCCAGAGTAAAAGAGGTGCGCCCGACATGGATCGGCGCCAGCTCCACCATCAATTGGCCAGGATAAGCGGTGGAGCGGCGATAGCGGATCGTCAGCTCCGCGACCGGCCAGGCGACGTCGTCGGGAAGGCCGGGATCGACGGCCAGATCGCGGCGCAGCGCCAGCCGCGCTTCCTCCAGATAAATCAGATACCGCGCGTGATTGACGTGATGATTGGGATCCAGATCGGCGTAACGGATGTCCAGCGCGACGCGAAACCGGTTGGGATCGCTGATCAGAAACGAATCCTGAGTTTGCGGCCCGTTCATGGAGCGCACAGGGTCGCGGCGAGTTCGGCGAAGTCGCTGACGATCATATCCGGTTGATGCGGGGTTTCACCGAACGGGCGTTTGCGGCGGTCGATGAACGCCGTCCGCATCCCCCAGGATTTGGCGCCGATGCAATCGAACGCGTGATTGGCCACGAACAGACAGGCGGACCGGTCAAGCCCGATTATTTGCGCCGCGGTGGCATAGGTCTTCCAGTGCGGCTTGAAATATCCGGCCTCCTGCACCGAAATCACGTGATCGAAGGGAAAGCCTATATAGGGTCCGGCGGCCTCCAGCATGTCGCGGTCTCCGTTCGACAGGATCACCAGTTGATAGCCCGCCGCGCGTAAGTCGCCCAACGCCTTTATTACGTCGGGAAACGGTTTCAGACGCTCGATCTCGCTGACCAGCCACGCGACCTCCGCCGGCGTATAATCGAAACCGCAGCGATCCATGACCTGGGAGACAGCGCGGTGTCCGATCTGGCGATACGGTGTGTGCCCCCGGTCGCACAGCGCGTCAATCATTGAGTTCTCATAATGGGTCCGGCGCCACCAGGTGACGAAGCTGTGGGGATTTCCGGTCCAGCCTTTGGCGCGCAGAAACGGGGTGGCGATCTCGGTCAGGCCGGATTGCATATCGACGATGGTGCCGTATTGATCGAACACCAAAGCGCGGATTTCACGGCGGAGAATGTCGGGACGTTGCATGTTCGTGGCTTTCCAGGCAGTGATGAGGAGGCATGCTTTAGAGCGGTTTCCGATCGCGTTGGCGCACGGAACCCGCTCTCAGAATTTGTTGGCGAGCATCTTTATTCGGTCAGGTTCCGATGATGCTTTAATGCAGAGTTTCCAGATACGCGATCAGATCAGCGCGTTTCGCCGGATCCTTCAGGCCGGAATATAACATCGTGGTGGCGGGAATGACCTCCTTCGGGGCGGTCACGAATTTGTCCAGTGTTTCCGCCGTCCATACGAGGTTGATGTCCTTGTTCGCGGCGGAATAGCGGAACCCCTCCACCGATCCGCTCCCGCGCCCCACGATCCCGAACATGCTCGGCCCCAACAGGTTTTTGTTGGGGATGACGGCGTGGCAGAGGCCGCATTGGGTCTTGTAGACCGCCTCGCCCGCGACGGGGTCGGCGGCGTGCGCCACGGGGCTCAGGGTCAAAGTGGCGAGCAGAATGATGAAACGGGTCATGGTGGAGCTCCGGCCGCGCGGCACGCCTGATTTCGGGACGGGTTTGCATATGCCGCTGACGGGTTGGCTTCAAGGGGCGCCGCCTGGTTTCCCGATCGCGACCCCGCGCCTATAATTCCACGCCCGCGTGACGGCCTTCCTTGGGCCTGGCACCCGGATCACAGACGGACCAAACCATGAGCCAAAGCCTCGCCCAACCGCTTGTTTCCACGTTGCCGTCCGGGCGCAAGGCCTATGGCCGCCGGTACTGGATCTTCGCCATGCCCGCGGCCGTGATCGTGGCGGCGGTGATCCTGTTTCCCTGGATCTTCACGCTGTTCATGTCGGTGCATGATTGGAAGGTCACGGGGGATACGCCGTTTGTCGGCATGGCGAACTATATGAAGATGTTTTCCGATGAGCGGTTTCTTTATGCCGTGGTGCGCACGATCTGGTTCACCGCCGCATCGGTCATCGCGCCGTTGTTATTGGGGGTCTGGGCTGCCGTCTGTTTCGCCTCGAAATTCAAATTGCGCGGCCTTGCCCGCACGTTATTCGTGCTGCCGATGATGGCGACGCCGGTGGCGATCTCGCTTGTGTGGACCATGATGTTTCATCCGCAACTGGGGGTTTTGAATTACATTCTGACCAGCATCGGACTGCCGGCCTCGACCTGGGTTTATGGCGCTGATACCGTGATCCCGACGCTGGTGATGGTCGAGACGTGGCAATGGACTCCGCTGGTGATGCTGATCGTGCTTGGCGGGATCGCGTCCTTGCCGACCGATCCGTATGAGGCGGCGATCCTGGACGGTGCCTCGCCGTGGCAGATGTTCCGGCATATTACTTTGCCGCTGGTGTGGCCGTTCATCATGGTGGCGGCGGTGATCCGGTTGATCGACGCGCTGAAAACCTTCGACACGATCTATGTCATTACCCTGGGCGGGCCGGGCACGGCGAGCGAGACGATCAATATCCTGCTGTATCAGACGGCGTTCGCGTATTACGATCTGGGGTATGGCTCGGCGATGGTGGTGGTGTTCTTCGTGCTGATCCTGTTGATCAGTTTGCTGTTGTTGCGGGTGCGGCAGCGGGAGGATTTGCGATGAACCGGCATCGGATCCGCCGGTTCATCGGCGATTTGGGGTTGTATTTTTCGGTGTTGCTGCTGGTGTCGCCGGCGGTGTTGTTTTTCCTGTGGATGTTATCGCTGTCGTTGAAGAACGAGTTGGATAATACGGCATGGCCGCCGGTGTTCATTCCACGGCCGCCGACGTTGGCGAATTTCATCGACGTGTTTGAGAAGAACGACTTTCTGACCTATACGATCAATTCGGTGATCGTATCGTTTTCGGCGACCGGTCTCGCGTTGTTGTTTGGCGTGCCGGCGGCGTATGGCATCGCGAAATCCAAGGCGACCAAGGCGGCGGCGTTGATCCTGATCGCGCGGGTCACGCCGGGGTTGTCGTATTTGATCCCGCTGTTTCTGATGTTTCAGTGGCTTGGCTTGATTGGCACGCTGGTGCCGCTGGTGAT
>JAYVXQ010000350.1:0-4169 GCA_043785025.1 Acetobacteraceae bacterium | reverse complement strand
CCGTCACCGCGCCCCGGCCAAGCACCGGTGCATCCAGCACCGCCAGATCGACCGCCGTCGGGCCCTCGGCGTCAGGTGGAGCGGGATCGGGCTCGGCGTTGACTGGCACGCGTCGGCAACTCCATGAGCGCGGTCGTTCGCGCCTGACTGTAACCGTAAACGGGAATCGCTGGCTCAAACAGGCATTTCAGGCCGTGATCGCCTGAAGGTGTCTCCCCCGGAACCTAACGCACTATCCAAGCCGCGGGAAACGCTAATCCTGATATCAACGCCCGTCCGGCCCGCTGACCTGCGCCGGATTCCCCGGGAATCGGTCCCCCAACCCGTCGAACCGCGCCACCAGCCCGCCGCGCCATCGCCTGACCGCCGGCAGCCCGCCCAACACCTCCCGCGGACACCCCAACCGCGCATACTGGAACACCGAGAACAGCAGATAATCCGCGTAACCCGGCCCTTCCCCGCACACGAACGTCTGCTCCCCCAACGGCTGCGCCAACGCCGCCGCCTCCGCCTCCGCCAAAGCCGCCTCCCACCGCCCCCGATCCGCGCAATGCGCCTCCAGCGAGCATCCGAACATTACCTCCCGCGAGCTTCGGACATACGCCCAATCTTCCGGCGCCAGGCGATAAATGACGTCCGCCGAGATCAACCCCCTGATCGCCGGATCCAGAGCCGCCAGAGCGCCCTAATTGATCAACCGCGTCAGCGCCATCCCCGCGGGCCCGCCAAACAACGAGGGCCGCTCCGGCAACCGCCGCTCCAAATACATCGCGATGGCGAGCGGATCATGCACCACCACATCCCCATCCACGATGCTCGGCACGACATTCCGCCCGCTGAGGCGCCAGATCGTTTCGACATTGGCGAACCGCGCGGGGCGGAACTCCGCCGCCACCCCCTTATGCGCCAGCGCCGACCTTATCCGCCACCAAAACGTAGTGGGCTTGCGCTCCTGAAACCCAACCCGCTCATCCATGACAAGGCTCATCGCCGGTTCCTTCCAGCCCATTTCGGCCAGTCTAACCGCCCAATCGCGGCATCCCAACCCGATTTCGATGGGGTGTGGCCACATCGGCGCTTGCCCCAGGGAACAGGCGCGGCTATACGCGCGCCTCGGTCGGAGTGTAGCTCAGCCTGGTAGAGCACTGGTCTCGGGGTCCAGGGGCCGGAGGTTCGAATCCTCTCACTCCGACCAATGACTTCAGTATGTTACGTGACCCATGCGCAAGGGTCACGTAACGGATGAAAAAATTATCCCCGGTCTCTTCCCCGGTCATGTGTTAGGATGTCACGCGTGAGGTGACCCATGATTGACTGGAAGGACTGCCCCGACGTCGAGCGTATCCCTGGCAAAGTGTCCGGCGCCTGGTTGGTCGTAGGCACACGCATCCCGGCCGACGCGGTGCTGGACAACGCCGAGGACGGCTACAGCCCCGAGGAAATCGTCGCGGAGATTTATCCGAGCCTTCCCCTTGAGCGCGCGAAGCGCATCGTCGCTTTCGCGCGCGAGAGGGCTTATGCGCCGCGTCCTGCTTGATGAAGGCGTGACGATCGGCGTTCGACAGCTTGTTGTCGCGCACTGACGGGCGAAGAGGCGCTCCATTTCGCCAAGACCGCGCGGCGCATCACCGAGATCCTGTGCATGGGGCCTGCCCTCGACGCCGCCCACGCGCTCGCCCGCGAATGCGCGGTGGCGTGGGTGGATGGCAAACTCTCCACCGCCAAACTGACTGACGGAAGCTAGATTATGCCGATTTTCACTACGAGCAACGTCCCCATCCTGTCGCTGATCGAAGATATCGACATGGGCAAGATCGGCTTGCCGGAATTGCAGCGCCCGTTCGTCTGGCCCAACAAGAATGTCCGCGACCTTTTCGACTCGCTTTACCGCGGTTATCCGGCAGGCTTCCTGTTGTTCTGGAAAACCGGGAGCGAAGGCGGCCTAAAGAACATCGGCACTGGCAAAAAACAGTCCGCACCGGAACTTGCGATTGTGGACGGCCAGCAGCGGCTTACTTCGCTTTACGCTGTAATCAAGGGCGCGGAAGTGCTGCGTGCCAACTTCAAAAAGGAACGCATCCAGATTGCGTTTAATCCGCTTTCTGGCCGATTCGACGTAGCCGATGCCGCAATAAAAAAGGATCGGTCGTTCATCCCGGACATCTCTGCTCTGTGGGCTGATGATTTTAAGGCCAGCGGCTTCCGCAAGGCGTTCATCAAGCAACTTAAGGAAATCCGCGAACTGAGCGAGGAGGATGAAGAGCGGATCGAAGGCGCGATTGATGAGCTGCTGAACCTGCCCAAATATAATTTCGTCGCATTAACGCTCGCCTCGTCGGTAGATGAGGAAACGATTGCCGAAGTTTTCGTGCGCATTAACGGCAAGGGCAAGGCGCTCAACCAGGCCGATTTCATCATGACGTTGATGTCAGTCTTCTGGGAAGAAGGCCGGGTTGAACTGGAAGATTTCGCGTTAAAGGCGGCGATGCCTAGCGACGGTCAATCTTCGCCCTTCAATCACTTTCTCAAGCCTTCGCCCGACCAGATGTTGCGCGCCACGGTCGGCCTCGCATTGAAGCGCGCACGGCTGGAGAATGTATATGGTGCGCTGCGTGGCCGCGATGCATCAACCGGCGGCGACAATCCCGAAAAGCGTGACGCACAGTTTGCGCTCATGCGAGAAGCGCAAAAGGCGGTGCTCAACCTCGCCAACTGGCACCATTTCCTCGATGCGTTGAAACTTGCGGGCTATCGTGGACAGAAGATGATCAGCTCGGAAGCGGCGATTATCTATTGTTACGTCCTGTATCTGATCGGTATCCGCGATTACGGCATTGATCGCTCAATAATCCGGCAAGTGATTGCTGAGTTTTATTTTATGTCGTCGATGACTGGACGTTACACCAACTCGCCTGAAACGCGGTTCGAGGCAGACCTTTCGAAAGTTCGCGATCTTACCGATGGGGCCGCGTTCGTCGCGCGCCTGCGCGAGATTTGCGCGACCACACTGACCGGCGACTATTGGGATATTACACTACCCAGCCAGCTCGCCACGTCGGCCGCGCGCAGCCCTTCGCTGTTCGCCTATCAGGCCGCGCTTATCAAGCTAGATGCGCCGGTGCTCTTTAGCCCGATGAAGTTGGCCGCGATGGTCGATCCAGCGATTAAGGGTTCGAAGGCAGCGCTGGAACAACACCACCTTTTCCCGCGCGGGTATCTGGAAGATCAGGGTGTCAAAGACCTCAAAATCATCAACCAGATTGCTAACTTCGCCCCGGTCGAATGGCCCGCGAATATTAAGATCGGCAAACAAGCTCCGGCAGCCTACGTCCCAGCTCTGGATGCAAATATGTCCGCTTCTGAGCGAGAAAGGATTTACAAGCTCCACGCCCTCCCGCCGCTCTGGTGGGAAATGCCCTACGACGCATTTCTCGTTGCCCGCCGATTACGCATGGCCCAAGTCGTACAAGTAGCGTGGGAGGTCTTAATCGGTGATACCAAAGCGGAGCCAGCGGCACCGCCAAGTGTCGCAGAACTCATTGCGGGCGGCGAAACAGGTGCAACAGAGTTCAAATCCACACTGCGAACCAATCTCCACACGGGGCAACATGACGAGAAAGTTCACCTGTCCGCGCTGAAGACAGTCGCAGGGTTTCTGAATGCACAGGGCGGGACTTTGCTAATCGGCGTTGCAGACGATGGCGAAGTGCTAGGGTTGTCTGCCGATGGTTTCCCCAACGAAGACAAGATGGGTCTCCATCTGGTCAATCTCGTCAAGGACCGGATCGGAGATGTTTTCCTCCCTTATGTGCACCAGCATTTTGAGGATCAAGATGGGGAGCGTGTTCTCACCATTCGATGTGAAAAGGGACCGAAGGCAGCCTTCGTAAAGGATGGCACTCAACAACGCTTCTTCGTTCGCGGCGGGAACGCGACGACCGAACTGTCAGGCAACAGCGTGATGGATTATGTAAAGCAGCGGTTTAGTTGATGCTCGCGCGATAAGGTCTGCCATCATCGTTTTTCTAAGGGCGGGGCTAGCCGATATCGCGCGTAGCGACGCTCACCGGTGCGGATCAGCGCACCTTTTTCAACAAGATCGGCCAGATCGCGCGTCGTAGTGGCAAGACTGGCATCTGTGATCGTCCGATAATTCTCGGCGCTCAACC
>JAYVXQ010000349.1:0-4170 GCA_043785025.1 Acetobacteraceae bacterium | reverse complement strand
GCGTTTAACCCGGCCGCAGCCAGACGGCGGTGTCATGGAAGACCGCGCCGCCGGCGGGAGGGCCGGGATCGTCACTGGTCAAAGCGTTGATGCCGATGCCTTCCTCGAAATACTCCGACGGCCAGACGCTTTCCGATACCAGCACGCCGCGCTGCTGTCCCTCGGCGATTTTCGCGCGCAGCAGCACGGTGCCGCGATCATTGCCCAATCGTGCTCGGGCGCCGTCGAGGATGCCGAGGTCGCGGGCGTCGTCGGGATGCAGCAGCACGGTCGGCTGGCCCTCGCGGCGCTGGCCCGATGGCATTTCGGAAAAACTGGTGTTGAGGAAACTCCGCGCGGGGGCGGTGACGAGGCGGAAAGGGCGGTCGGGGGCGACGTCGTCGATCGAGGTCATGTGATCCGGCAGTTTCGGCATGATCGCGTGATTGTCGCCGAAGCGTGACCAGTCCGGGGCGAAATGGAATTTCTTGTCGGGATTGGCGAAGCCGTTCAGGTAATGCGCATCCTCGAACTTTGGCATGATGTCGATCCAGCGTTCGCGCAAGACGGTTTCGGCGTCGGGATGGTTCGATGCTTTCAGGGTCGCGTCGATCAGCTCCATCGCCGTCATGTCGAAGCCGCGGTGTTCAGCACCCAATCGTTTCGCCAGCGCCTGGATCAGTTCGTGGTTGGAGCGGCATTCGGCGGGCGGTTCGATCAGTTTGGGGCCGATCTGGATGTGGCTGTGACCGCCGGCCTGATACAGATCGTCGTGCTCCATGAACATCGTCGCGGGCAGCACGATGTCCGACCAGCGGGCGGTTTCGGTCATGAAATGTTCGTGGGTGACGACGAACAGATCCTCCCGCGAGAAGCCGCGGCGGACGCGGTTGGAATCGGGGCAGACGGCGAGCGGGTTTTGGTTCTGGATCAGCATCGCGTGGACCTGGGGGCCGTCGCGCAGTTCCGTCCGATCGCCGGTCAACACGGAGCCGACCCGGCTCATGTCGAGGACGCGGATACTGGTGTCGACGGCGTCAAGCCCCTCGATCAGGGTTTTGTTCCAGTGATACATTCCCCGGTTGGACCACAGGCCGCCACCGCCTTCGTATTGCCAGGCGCCGGTGATGGCGGGCAGGCAACTGACCGCGTGCATGTTGGCGACCCCGTTGCGCCCGCGCGCGAAACCATAGCCCGCGCGCAGGATGCTCCGCCTGGTCGTGCCGTACAGCGCGCCGATCGTTTCGATCTCCTCGATCGTCAGGCCGGTGATTTCGGCGGCCCATGCGGGGGAGCGCGCGGACATGTGCTGACGAAGATCGGCGGGGAAGTCGGTGTATCGCGCGAGGTAATCGAGGTCGGCGTGGCCGTCGCGAAACGCGATGTGCATCATCGCGCAGGCCAGCGCGCCGTCGGTGCCGGGTCTGGGTGCGAGATGCAGATCGGCGACGGCCGCGGTGGGGGTGCGATAGGGATCGATGACCACCAGTTTCGCGCCGCGTTCTTTTCGGGCGCGCGCGACATGGGTCATGACGTTGACCTGGGTTGAGACGGGATTGCCGCCCCAGACCAGGATCAGATCGGATTTCGCCATCTCGCGCGGGTCGATGCCGCGGCTCTGGCCGACGCCGGCGGACCAACCGATTTCGGGCAGCGTGGTACAGATGGTCATTTTCTGGCGGGAATAGCGCATGACGTTGCGCAGGCGGTTGATGCCGTCGCGCTGCACGAGGCCCATGGTGCCGGCGAAAAAGAACGGCCACACGGCGGTCGAGCCGTGCTTCGCCGTTACCGATACGAAATTCTCGGTGATGCGATCCAGCGCCTCGTCCCAGCCGATGCGTTTGAACTGCGTCGAACCGCGCGGGCCGGTGCGCAGCAAGGGATACGTGAGGCGATCGGGATGATGAATGCGCTCGGCGTAACGGCTGACTTTGGCGCAGATCACACCGGCGGTGTAGGTATTGTCCTTCGCGCCATGCACGGCGCCGATGCGGGTGCCGTCCAGAACCTCCACGGTCAGGGCGCAGGTGGAGGGGCAGTCGTGCGGGCAGACCGAGGCCCGGAGTTCGCGTGTGCTGTCCATGCCGGTAGCGTAAACCTGGGTTGGGACGAAAGGCAAAGCGGGCAATGGCGATGACCGACATGGTGGCGATGCGGGATGGCGTTCGTCTCGCGACCGATGTGTATGTGCCGGAGGGCGATGGTCCGTGGCCGGTGATCCTGGAGCGCACGCCCTATGGCCGCGCCATTCCCAGCCGGGCCGAGGTGACGGCGGTGGATCCGGTGCCCGCCTCACGCGCCGAAATAGCCCAGTACTTCACCGCGCAGGGTTACGCGGTGGTGTATCAGGACACGCGGGGTCGTTACGGTTCCGAGGGGCGGTTCGTCAAATATCTTTCGGATGGGGAGGACGGGTTCGACACCTGCGCGTGGCTTGTCGAACAACCCTGGTGCGATGGGCGGATTTGCACGATGGGGTTGTCGTACGCGGCGCACACGCAGGCGGCTCTGGGGTGTCTCGCGCCGCCGGGTCTGGTGGCGCAGGTGATGGATTGCGGCGGCTTCGCCAATGCGTGGCAATCCGGGATCCGACAGGGTGGCGCGTTCGAAATGAAACAGGCGTCATGGGCACTTCGAAATGCGTTGACCTCGCGCGAGGCGGAGGACGATACGGTGCTGGCGGCGGCGCTGGAAGGCGAGGATATTCGCGATTGGTTCACCCGGCTGCCGTGGAAGCCTGGTCATTCGCCGTTGCGGCATCATCCGGATTATGAGGCGTATCTGTTCGATCAATGGACGCATGGCGCGTTCGATGATTTTTGGAAACAATTGGGGATTTGGACCGCCGGGTTTTACCCGCGTTATAGCATGGCCGCCTGCGTGCATCTGTCGTCGTGGTGGGATCCTTATCCGCTGACGGCGGCGGGCAATTATCGCGGGTTGAAGGAAGCGGGCAGGGGGCCGCAAACCTTGATTTTGGGCCCGTGGACGCATGGCGATCGCAGTCAAACCGTGTTCGGGGATGTGTCGTTTGGCGCGGCGGCGGCTTTGGATCATTGGGCTGGCGATTGGTGGGCGTACCGCAGGCGGTTTTTCGATCATGTGGTGAAGGGGGCGGCGTGGGACGAGCCGCCGGTACGGATTTTCGTGATGGGAGGCGGGTCAGGGCGCCGCACGGAAGGCGGGCATTTGGATCATGGCGGGCACTGGATTCAGGCCGAAGATTGGCCGCCGCCGGACAGCCACGTCACATCGTTTTGGCTCCATGACGATTTCGCGTTGCGGGCGGATCCGCCGCCGCTGGAAAGCGCGGTATCCTTCGATTTCGATCCGGCGCATCCGGTTCCCACGATCGGGGGCGCCTTTACCAGCCTGGAGCCGATCGCGACGGCGGGCGCCTATGACCAGGTCGAATCCCCGGCGTTTTTCGGCTGCGCGGCGCCGTTCCTGCCTTTGGCCTCGCGCGCCGATATTCTGGTGTTCCAGACGCCGGTGCTGACCACGCCGGTGACGATCGCGGGACCGGTCGAGGTCGTGTTATCCGTCGAAACCGATGGTCCGGACACGGATTTCACCGCGAAGCTGATCGATGTGTATCCGGCCTCGGCGGATTATCCCGGGGGTTACGCGATGAACCTGACGGATGGGATTTGTCGGGTTCGCTATGCTGAGGATCCCGCCGTGCCGCGATTGCGCCGTCCGGGGGAGATCACGCGGGTGATCGTGATGTTGTTTCCGACGGCGAATCTGTTTCAGGCGGGACATCGGATCCGGCTGGACGTCTCATCCTCAAATTTTCCGAAATTCGACGTGAATTCCAATACCGGCGAAGCGGAAGGCTCGGCGCGGCGGCGGCGCATCGCGCGCAATACCGTGTTTCTGGGGCCGAGTGTGTTGCGGCTGCCTGTGGTTCAGGCGAACAGGTCCTCGGGCGTGTAGGTTTTGGGCGTGAGGCCCTGTTCGGCGGCGTAGCGGAGGCACAGGGCGATGCCCGCGCGGTTGGCCTCCAGGCCGTAGGGAATGGGGTCCGGGCCGACGATCGGGATGTAGCGGGCCTCGGCGGGGGACGAGGCGCTGGCGGCCTTGGCGGCGTGGAAGCGGCGCATCAGGTCCGGGATGAGATGGCGGTGTTTGCTTTTGACGCAGACGACATGGTTAACCGGATAGACGCCGGTTTGGCGGAACCAG
>JAYVXQ010000348.1:0-4175 GCA_043785025.1 Acetobacteraceae bacterium | reverse complement strand
CCTCGCCCCTCATCATCCACCTGGGACAGAGCAGCGTGGCGCTGTTTTTCATGATCACGGCGTTTTTGTTCTGGGGCCGCGTTCTGGACCGCGGCGGCGCGATCGATTGGGCGGCGTTTTTCGTCTCCCGGCTTTACCGGCTGTATCCAGTTTATCTTCTGATGATGATGTTTGTTTTGGCGGCCGCGTTCGGTCTGCAACCCTCGGGCCCGCCGGTCACGTTTTATTCCGTGTCGAGACCGTTGCTGGATTGGCTGCTGTTCACGATGTTCGCCACACCGGATTTCAACGGCCTGGAACATGCCGATACGCTGATGGCGGGGGTGTTATGGTCGTTACGCTACGAGTGGTTGTTCTATCTGGCGTTGCCGTTGGCGGCGATACTGACGGGACGCGCGATCAAACCCGTGGCGGCGGGCGCGTCTCTGGTCATCCTGATCTTGATCGCCTGGCGTTTCGGCTGGCGGAACCCCTTCGACATTGGGATCCTTCGGCTTTTCCTCGGCGGGATCGTCGCCGCCCATTGGGTGCGGTTTCCGGCGCTGTCCGCCGTGGGCCGGAGCGTCGTCGGCGCCATCATGGCGCTCATGGCCCTCGCCGGTGTCGTTGGCTTCTGCTCCTCCGCCTATGGGGGCGCGGCGGGATTGGGTCTGACGGTGTTTTTCATCATCGTCGCATCCGGCAACGATTTCTGGGGCGCGTTCCGTGCACCGGGCCTGCTCTGGCTTGGCGACATCACCTATCCGATTTATTTATTCCACGGTCTGTTTCTGTGGTTTGTTTTCCGCCACGCGCTCACCCCCGATATCGCGAGCCAAGGCGTTCCGTTTCTGGGCTTCGTCATCTTGATCGATATCGTGTTGATTTTGGTTTGTAGTTTTGTGTTCGTGATGATCGAGCGTCCGGCGATCGCAATGGGCAAACGGCATTATCGCGCGATGCATGGCCGTTACCCCAACCCCGCCCGCACCGCCGCCAACGCCTCCGCCACTTTACCGCCCTCAGGTCCGCCCGCCTGAGCCATCTCCGCCCGTCCCCCGCCGCCCTTACCACCCACCGCCGCGGCCGCCTGCCGCACCAGATCCACGGCGTTCACCCGCCCCATCAAATCCGCCGAAACGCCAACGACAATGCTCGCTTTCCCCTCCGCCGAGGACCCCAGCGCCACGACGCCCGAGCCCATCTGCTTGCCGATCGCCTCCGCCAATCCCTTCAAATCCCGCGCCGGGGTTTCCCCCATATCCCGCGCCGAGAACGCAATACCATTCACCGTCTCGACCGCCGCCGCCGCTCCCCCGGTCGCCAGTTGCCGGCGCAAATCGCCGATCGTCGCCTCCAGCTTGCGACGCTCGTCCAGCAACGCGACGATCCGTTCGGTCACGTCGGCGGGGGCGGTACGCAGTGCCCCGGCGGCGTCACTCAGACGCGATGCGGTCTCCAGAACAAGGGCCTCGGCCGCGGCGCCCGTCACCGCTTCGATCCGGCGCACGCCGGCGGCGACCGCCGATTCCGAAACGATCCGGAAATAGCCGATATCGCCGGTCCGCTGGACATGCGTCCCGCCGCATAATTCGATCGACCAGGCGCCTTTGTTGCCCTCACCCGCGCCCATCGACACGACGCGCACTTCCTCGCCGTATTTCTCACCAAACAGCGCCATCGCGCCGGTTTCCACGGCGGCTTCCGGCGTCATCAACAGTGTCGTAACGGCGGAGTTCTCGCGAATACGCGCGTTCACCACCGCCTCGATCCGCGTCAGTTCCTCTTGCGTCACCGGCCGCGGCTGGCTGACATCGAAGCGCAGACGGTCCGGCGCGTTCAGGCTGCCTTTCTGCGCGACATGGGTGCCGAGTTCCCGCCGCATCGCCTCATGCAACAGATGCGTCGCCGAGTGGTGCGCGCGGATCGCCGACCGGCGGTCATGATCCACCGTCGCGACGATTGGAACCGCGACGCGCGCCGTTCCGCTTTCGACACGGCCCATGTGAACGAACAGATCGCCCAATTTCTTTTGCGTATCCAATATGCGGATCGACAGCCCATCGGCGCCGGTGATCACGCCGGTATCGCCGACCTGCCCGCCGCTCTCGCCGTAAAACGGGGTTTGGTTCAATACCACCGCGACCTCGGAGCCAGCGGCGGCCTCAGTCACCGGCGCGCCGCCAACGATCAGCGCCTGAACCACGCCTTCCGCGGTTTCCGTGGTGTAACCCAGGAATTCCGTGGCGCCGGCGGTTTCCTTGATCTCGAACCAGACGCGTTCGGTCGCCGCCTCTCCGGATCCAGCCCATGCGGCGCGGGCACGGGCGCGCTGTTCGGCCATCGCGGACTCGAAACCGGGCAGGTCGACGGCGCGGCCTTGCTCCCGCAACGCGTCCTGCGTCAGATCCAGCGGAAATCCGAACGTGTCATACAGCCTGAACGCGACCGCGCCCGGCAGCGCCTGACCGTCGCCCAATCGCGCGACCTCATCGCTCAGGAGATGCAGGCCGCGATCCAGCATCTGCTTGAAGCGAGTTTCTTCCAGCAGAAGAGTTTCCATGATCAGCGTCTCCGCGCGGATCAATTCGGGGTAGGCGGTGCCCATCTGGCGCACCAAAGCGGGCACGAGCCGGTGCATCACCGGCTCGTGCCCGCCCATCATCGTGGCGTGACGCATCGCGCGGCGCATGATGCGGCGCACGACATAGCCGCGCCCTTCATTCGACGGCAGCACACCGTCGGCGATCAGGAACGCCGAGCTGCGCAAATGATCCGCGATCACCCGGTGGCTGGTTTTATACGGTCCATCCGGATCCTGCCCGGTGACTTCGGCGCTGGCGAGGATCAGCGCGCGGAACGTATCGGTATCATAATTGTCGTGCTTGCCCTGCAAGATCGCCGCGAACCGTTCCAACCCCAGACCGGTATCGATCGAGGGTCTGGGCAACGCCACGCGGGTGCCGGGCGGGCCTTCCTCATACTGCATGAACACCAGGTTCCAGATCTCGATGAACCGGTCGCCGTCCTCGTCAGGGGAGCCCGGCGGACCGCCCGGAATATGATCGCCGTGATCATAGAAAATCTCCGAGCACGGGCCGCAGGGACCGGTGTCGCCCATGCGCCAGAAATTGTCCGAGGTGGCGATGCGGATGATGCGGTCGTCCGGCAGGCCCGCGACTTTCTTCCAGATCGCGGCGGCGTCCTCGTCCTCGTTGAACACCGTCACCAGCAGGCGGGATTTGTCCAGCCCGAAATCCCGCGTGATCAGGTCCCAGGCGAAGGGAATGGCCTCGTTCTTGAAATAGTCGCCGAAGCTGAAATTGCCCAACATCTCGAAAAACGTGTGATGCCGCGCGGTATAGCCGACATTGTCGAGATCATTGTGCTTGCCTCCGGCGCGCACGCACTTTTGTGACGACGCCGCACAAGGCGAGGGGGGGGTCTCCGCGCCGGTAAAGATGTTCTTGAACGGCACCATGCCCGCATTCACAAACAGGAGCGTCGG
The DNA here is from genome assembly GCA_043785025.1 of Acetobacteraceae bacterium. Taxonomy (GTDB): domain Bacteria; phylum Pseudomonadota; class Alphaproteobacteria; order Acetobacterales; family Acetobacteraceae; genus Rhodopila. Next base: position 688 of record JAYVXQ010000348.1, on the reverse strand, counting down.
GTCGCTTTGCGGGACCAATGGCGCCGAGGGTATAATGGCATGCTGGCGCGCCCCGAAGTAGTTCAGGAACTGGCTGCGGATATCGTTCAGGCTCGGCATCGGAGGCGCTTACTTCTCAAGGATCGACTCGCGCCGTCTAACACCTCCCCCCAAGGTCGACAAAGGGGGACGCGTATTGCGTGGTGATCGACGGATGTTTCGATGAAAAATACCGCCGCCGCCGTGCTCCGTTCCCTTCAGGGGTAGGGATAGACGTTGAAAGCGTCAGGGGTGGAGCGGGTATCAGCCTCCGCGGTCGGTGGTGGTTTCCGACTGCAACTTTCCGGCTTCAGTGGATGGGTCGGGGTTCCCCACCCTGACAGCTTGCGCCGCCTGTCCCTCCCCGGAAACCAAGGGAGAAGATTTCTTCTTTTCAAATAGATATGGGGTTCGACGGACTTTCCACTCGTCCCCGTCCTGGACGCACAGGGCGGGGTCGAGGCCCAGGGTCTTGCAAAGCATGGAGATGGTCTCGCCGACGGGGCGGTCGAGGAAGTCGGCGAATTCATCGTCTTCGTAGAAAAGCTGATCCATGCCCATGAGCAGACGCTCGGCGGCCTCGCCTTCCAGGTCCGGATGATCTTCCGCCACGACGTCGCAGAAGCCCATGGCGATCTCGGCGAACTTGGAACGGCTGTGATCGGCGTCG
>JAYVXQ010000347.1:0-4197 GCA_043785025.1 Acetobacteraceae bacterium | reverse complement strand
CCGCGACGATCAACGATACCCGGATCTCTCAGAAATCCGGGTATCCTTTTGGTTTTGCGCCCGCCGCCACACCAACCCTGGGCGCGTATACCCGGATTTCTCCGAAACCCAGGTATGTCCAGAACAATCACCGGCGATCGAAATCCGGCGCTGCGCTGACCGCGACAGGCGGATGCGGCTCAAGCTCGATACCGCCGAACGGCGCCATGCGAAGCCGGATCGCCTCAGCCAGATCCGGACGGGCCTCATCATCGCTTCTGACAGCCTCGGTCACGATTGACCGAAGTTCCGCTTCCATCGAGCGCCCATGCCGCGCGGCGCGCATCCGTACGCCCTCTTTCACCGCCGCATCGATATTCCGAATGGTCAGGTTCGCCATGTGCCCGCTGAATTCCTGGTTCAGAGAGTGTCAAATCGAAGCAGTGCCGACATTGACCGCAAGTTCGCCGTTTATGACAAACGAACGGACAACCCCCTTGCCAACACCCCGATCCCGCTCTACCGCCACCCCAACATCGCCCGCGAAGCCCTTGATACAACCAGGCTTTGCCTAAAACCGATCGAAAACGGATCGCCAAAGGGATTGATGAATGACCCTTAACCCCGCTTCCATCCCGCCGGACGGCCGCCATCGTTATGCCATACGCGTTTACTATGAAGACACCGACGCGGGCCAGGTCGTTTACCACGCGACCTACCTGCGCTACGCCGAACGCGCCCGAACCGAGGCGTTACGCGACCTCGGCGTGCCGCATGCCCACATGGTGAACGAGCACAAGGTGATGTTCATGGTGCGAAACCTGGAGGTCGATTATCAGCGCGCGGCCCGCCTCGATCAGGCCCTGACGGTGGAAACCGAAATTCTGGAGATCGGCGGCGCCACCATGCGGCTGCGCCAGACCGTCCTGAACGATGAGGGCCCCTGCGTGAGCCTGATCGTCCGCCTCGCCTGCGTGCAAACCATCGCACCGAACAAACCCGGCCGGATCCCGCCACTCTGGCGCGACCGCCTCATTGCAATGAAAAACCACCGCCCGAACCCATAACCCAATCAGAACAGACCGCCGGATCCCAAAGCGGACCGGTGGACCACGAACGAAGGGGACATACGACGTGAATTCCACTGTGGACGCGGCCAACCTGGTCGCGGCGGGCACCGATTTCTCGCTCTGGGGCTTGTTCCTGGAGGCTAATTTCGTTGTCAAACTCGTCATGTTCGGCTTGCTCGCCGCCAGCGTCTGGGTTTGGGCCATCGTCTTCGAAAAGACCGTCGGGCTGCGCAAAGCCAATACCGCCGCGACCTCGTTCGAGGACCGGTTCTGGTCCGGTGGCAGTCTCGACGAATTGTTCGACGAGGAGGGCGACAATCCCCGCCACCCCATGGCCGCCGTGTTCGCCGCCGCGATGAACGAATGGCGCCGGTCGAAAAAAGCCGCCGGCGCCGACATCGCCCGGGGTGCGGTTCGCGAACGCGTCGACCGCGCCATCACCGTTACCGTGACGCGCGAGATGGAGCGTCTGGAGCGCTGGATGGTGTTCCTGGCCTCGGTCGGCGCCACCGCGCCCTTCATCGGCCTGTTCGGCACCGTTTGGGGCATCATGCACAGCTTCGCCTCCATCGCGCAGATGCACACCACCAACCTCGCCGTCGTCGCCCCTGGCATCGCCGAGGCCCTGTTCGCCACCGCCATCGGCCTCGTCGCCGCGATCCCCGCCGTGTTGGCCTATAACAAGTTCAGCAGCGACCTCGCCCGCTTCGCCGCGCGGCTGGAGGGATTCGGCAGCGAATTTTCCGCCATCCTGTCACGCCAGAGCGAGGCGTCCGGGTCGGTCCACAACGAACCCCCGGACCCCTACCAGCCCAACCTCGCCCAACAGGCGGGGGCCTGACCCATGGCCATGGTACTGGGCCGCCAATTGGGCAAATCCCGATACAAGCCGCTGGCCGAGATCAACGTCACGCCTTTGGTCGACGTGATGCTGGTGCTGCTGATCATCTTCATGGTCACGGCACCGCTGATGACCACCGGCGTGACCGTCGATTTGCCGAAAACCAACGCCCAACCGATCGCCAACGACAGCCAACCGCTGACCGTGTCGATCCGCGCCAACGGCGATATTTTCCTGCAGGAGGAACCGGTCAAACTGCCCGAGGTCGTCGAGAAGCTGCGCGCGATCGGTCAGAACAATCCGGACCGCCGCATCTTCGTCCGCGGCGACAAGGACCTCCCATATGGCCGGATCATGGAGGTAATGGGCACCATAACCCAGGGCGGTTTCACCCATGTGGCGCTGCTCGCCGAGCAAACCGGCGCCCCGCGTAGTCCCACGCCCCCCCCTGGCGCCCCCTTGCGCGCGCCTCGCCCCAAGGCCGGCTGACACACGGCGATGCTGCAACGGTCCCCTCCCGAACTGACGGCGTCGATGCGGCGGGTCCTGTCGCGCAATCCGCGGCTGCGCGCCGGCGGGATCGTTTCCGTGGTGGCGCATATCGTCATCGCGCTGGCGCTGCTGGTCACGGTGCGGTTACCCGCCCCGCCCGAGGACAAACCGCCGGAAACCTCGGTCGAAATGATTTTCGACGGCAAGGCCCGCACCACGATCAAAGCGCCGATCCCCGCCCCGGTGCCCGCACCCGCGCGGGAGATCACGCCGCCCGCGCCCCCCGTCACCGAATCGCCGAAACCCGAACCGATCGAGGCGCCGCCCCCGCCACCCCCGCCGCCCCCGCCGCCCGAGCCCCCGCGCGTCAGCCGTCCGATGCCCGCGCCGCCCTCGACCCTGCCGCCGCCTGAGTCGAGCCCGAAGGAAGCGCCGATCATTCCTCCGCCGCCGGCCCCGCCCGCGCCTCCGCGTGAAGCCGCGCAGCGTCTGGTGACCCCCCCGGTCCCGCCGCCCTTGATCCGTCCGCCACCCGCGCCCCCGAGTCAGACCGCGCAGCCGAATCCAACGCAAAATCTGGCCCCCAACAGTTCCTCGATCGAGGCGACGTTGCTGCGCCTGAAACAACAGCAGAAACAGGTCGAGCCGCCGAAAGCCCGCCCCAACCCCCGCGCCGGCGGACAGCTCGACAGTGGCGGCAACCCCGCGAGTAATGACACCGACGCCCTGACCGCCGCTCAACGCGGCGAGATCGGCAATCATGTGCGCGAGTGCTGGACCAAGGACGCCGGAGCCCTTGGCCTTGATCGCCTGAGCGTGGTGCTGACCGTCGTCACCGACGCCTCCGGCACCGTCCGCGTCGCGACCATCGCCGATGAGGATCGCGGTAAACTTGCCGATCCCCTGTTCCAGGCCTTCGCCGAGCGGGCTGTCCGGGCCGTCCGCGATGTCCGCTGCGCCACCTTGCCGTTGCCGGCACAGATGTTGGGGCGGAACCAAAACCTGACGTTCCGGTTCCGACCCTAGACCATGATCGGTTCAGGTTGACCCGATCATGGTCTGAATTTCGCTTTGACGAGGGCGATTCAGGTTTGAGGTAGAAGTCAACCTCAAACGATCGCGCTCCAGGGGCCTGTTATGTGACTGTCCGCCGCGCGATCCCGCCCGCCGAAACGACCACAATGGATGATTTTCGATGATCCTGCTGCCGTCCAAGGAAGCCACCCGCCGTGACCTGATCGCCCGAGCCTTGGGCGGGGTGGCCATGCTCGCCGCGCCGATCCCGGTGTTCGCGCAGGACACCGGCGGCAAATCCGCCGTGATCGACGTCGCCAACGCGCGCAACGCGCCGATCCCGATCGCCATCACCGATCTCGGCGGCACGATGGGGCCGGGTATTTCGTCCATCGTCACCAGTGACCTCGCCCGGAGCGGCCTGTTCCGCCCCATCGACCGCGTCGCCTTCCTGCAAGGCGGCCAGTCCGACGGCGGCACCCCGAACTTCGAAAACTGGAAACCGACCGGCGCCCAGGCGCTGGTGACCGGACAGGCGTTTGATGACGGATCGCAGGTGCGGGTCGAGTTCCGGCTGTGGGACGTGCTGCCCGGCAGCCAGATCCAGGGCACCGCCTTCACCACCTCCCGCGCCAACTGGCGCCGCGTCGCGCATTTGATGGCCGATGCGATCTATCAGCGTCTGTTGGGCGAAAAAGGCTATTTCGATACGCGGATCGCCTATATCTCCTCCCAGGGTCCGAAGGATCGCCGCGTCCGCCGCCTCGCGATCATGGACCAGGACAGCGAGAACCAGCGTTT